>JBMOIK010000020.1:0-22976 GCA_049317365.1 Rectinemataceae bacterium
ATTCAGGGCTCGGCGCGCTCCAGGGGCATGGTCATGCAGCGTGCGCCGCCACCGCCGCGGGCGAGTTCGATGCCTTCGAAGGACACGGCGAGCTTGCCGAAATCTCCGACCTTTTCCGCGCCGCTTATGAAATCCTCAGCCCTCCTCACGGCAAAACCGTCGCGCGACAGGGCATCGAGGCTGCGGAGGTTGCAGGAGTACATGATGATCTTTCCAGGCGCGAATGCAAAGGAGTTGGCGCCCGAGAGCCACTGCTCGCGTTCCTCGTACAGGGGGTCGGCGTCGCCGCAGAAGACACTTTCCATCGGAAGGCCGAGGGCGGCCAAGGCTTGCAGGAGGCCCTCCTCGCGCTCGACACGGTACCTCCCACCGGGGGCGGATTCGACGCGGAAGACGGGGCAGCGGGCAGGGCCGGTGATGTGGGGGCCGTAGACCAGGGCGCGGTCGCGGTCGATGAGGGTGAAGACCATGTCGAGGTGGATGGTGGCCCTCTCCCTGGGCAGGAGGACCGCGAGTATCGTCAGGGGCTCGTCAAAGGCCCTCGCCGCGGTGCGGGCGAAGATCTCGATGGCGTCGGGCGTCGTCCGCTCCGAGACACCGATGGCGAGGACGTTGCGCGACACAACAATGAAGTCCCCGCCTTCCATGGTGATGAAACGGTTGCGGTCGCGCGGACCGTCGAGGAGGAGACCGTGCGCGCACAGCTCGTGGTGCCGCGTGAGCACAAAGCGCATCGCCAGGGACTCCACGAGGCGCACATCGAAGGCCATGGCCGATGCAACAGCCGAGTCGCGGAATACTGCAGATGTATCGCGCATGAAATAGGCATTCGGGAGTGGGCGCATGGAAAAGGACCTCGGGGCCAGCTCGTGGGACAGGCTCCCCGGGAGGGAGGGCAGCCCCTCGATGACCAGTTTGGCGAGGGCTGCCGGATCCATCGCCATGAGCTCATATATCCGGTCGCGTATCGGGCAGTAGTCGGAAACGATCCCGAGAAACTCGAAGCGCTTGTCGCGGGGAGCGAGGCACTCGGCCAGGAGCTCCTCGAGTTCATAGACCCTCGAGACGCAGGAAAGGAAGGCCTTGAGCTGTCCGTGTTCCTTCCGCACCGCCGACAGGGGAATGATGTCGTTGTAGAGGTCCTGGGCCGCCTCGCGGGGGGTCATGGCCTCGACCTCGGGTCCGGGGCTATGGACTACGACCTTCCTGAGCGTCCCGACCTCGCTGGTGATATTGAGTCCTGGCATAGCTGTCCTCCGCGACTGCAGGTCGCGACGGCACTGTAACAATGGATGGCAGTTTGGACAATCAACTCCTGAAGAGTTCCCCGAGGAGGCACAGGGACCTTTCCACGATCATTCCGAGTGCTTCCGGAGCCAGCTTCGACGCGCTCGATGGCCGGGTCTCGTATCCGCCCCGGAGTATCGCAGCGGGCGTGGGGATGTACCCGACGTAGAAGTTGGACATGTGTGCCAGAAAGGTCCGCTTGGCCGGGCTCCGCTGTTTGATTTCGAGCTGAGCCTCGACGAAGGGTTCCCCGGGCAGGACAAGGATCGCCAGGTCGCCAAGGCGGAGGGCCTGGATCTCGTACTCGAAGGCCTTTTCAGCGGCGAGCCGAGCCTCGAGGTCGAGGAGGGAGGCGGCAAAGGCCCAGTCCCATTCGAAGCGTGTCTTGTCGGCGTCGAGCCAGGCCGGTTCCGGGTGCCCTTCGAGGAGGGCATGTGCATTCTCAAAGATTCCGGGCGGAAAACTGCGGAAGGGCAGGTCGAAGCGGACAGTGCGGTAGTCGAGGAGGGGTGCCCCCTCGGTCCGGCAGGGAGAGGCAAGGGCACGCTCCACGGCTGCGGTCAGGAGACGCGCCATGCTCTCGGGACTGTCCTCGCGGTCGGCATTGTAGGCGTCGGCGTGCTGCACGTTGCCACAGCAGCCGTTGAGGACGAGGGGTATCGAAGCGGGAAGAAGGCTGGTCCGGACCAGCTCCGCCCAGGCTCCCGGCCAGTCGGAATGGACAGCATTGTGTGGATGCCAATGCACAGGGTGGCAGGTGTAGTGGAGGAGGGCCGCGACGGGGACAAGCCCGTCATTCGTGAAAAGTGCGACGCCCACCTCCGGGTCGATGGGGCCTTCGCGGTAAAGGGCGTCCGGATGGAGGCTTCCCTCGCACATCACCGCGCTGCCGTCGCGGAGGACGGTTCGCCGGTTGAAGGCACATCTGGCCTCGATCGCTGAACCGAAGAGGAGGCGCACGGGCCGGGGATCGGCTGCTGCCGCCCGGATCATCGGCTTGATCCCTTCGAGGGCCAGGGGGCCGTAGTCCGGGTCGGAACCTCGGATCCAGGGGTATTTGCGCGCCGCCTCCAGACGGTCCGAGAGCATGATGTGCCCGAGCGAAGGCGAGGAGTGGTTCTGGGCGACATGCACTGCAACGGCGTCGCGCTCGAAGCCAAGTTCCACTGCGGCGAAATCGCGGATGGCATCGGTCCATTCCTTCGTGACCGCCAGGAGGTCCAGGGTGAGCAGCAGAAAACGCTTTTCACCCTGCTGGAACACGATCGCCCTGGCATGGAGATCGCTCTTGATGAATTGCGCAGGTCTTCTGACACCGATGTTGCCGTCGATCTGCATGCCGAAGCGGGGGTTTATGGTAGTCTCGGCCACACCGACTGAAAGAACCCGATCCATACTGTCTCCTGGGCCTACGAGGATGGCCGCGAGTACTTCCTGAACAGCGGCGCGAGGGCTTCATAAAGCCCGTTGTAGAGGGCGAAGGAGCGATCGTAGACCGCCTTCGCCTTCGGGTCGGGCTCGAAGCGCCGGCCAAAGCGCACCATACCAGCGATCGCAGCCGCGAGGTCAGGATAATCCCCGCAGGCTACGGCCGCCAGGATCGCGGCACCGAGGGTGGAGGTCTCCTCCTCTTCCATCCTGACAATGGGCAGGCCAGTCACGTCAGCCTTGATCTGGAGCCAGAGCTCCGACCTGGCTCCACCGCCCATGGACCTAAGCTCCTTCATCCCGACGCCCGAGCGGCGGAAATCCTCGAGGATCTTGCGAAGGAGGAAGGCTATCGACTCCATGATCGCGCGCGCGCAGTGCCCCTTGCCATGCTTGAGGGTCAGGCCGTAGAAGACAGCCCTCGCATCCGGGTCGTTTTCAGGCTGGCCGGCCCCGGCAAGGAAGGGAAGAAAGACAAGGCCCTCGGAGCCGGCGGGAACCGAAGCAGCCAGGGTATTCATCTGTGCGTAGGCGGCTTCGGGATTTCCGGCACGCGCGATCTCTTCCTGACAGAAGCTGTCCCGCCACCATTTATAAGCGCTGCCAGCGGTCTGGACGTAGGGAAGATAGAGGTAGGCCCCCGATACAAGGTGGGGTTGGTAGGGAAGGCGGACGGGACTGTCGAAGTTGAGCGCAGCGCTTGTGATGCCGATGGCCATGACAGAGCCCGTGGTCTCGGTGACAATGCCCGGCACGATGTTGCCCGCGCCGATGGCGCTCGTCGCCTGGTCCATGGCTCCCTTGACGACGAGGGTGCGAGCCTCAAGGCCAAGTTCTGCAGCTGCGGCTGTACTGAGGGTCCCGACACGCGAGCCGGAGGCGACAATCTCCGGGAGCATGTGAGCCACGCCAACATGATCGACGAGCTTATGCCAGTAGCCTGCGCTCCGGAGGTCGATGAAGAGGCTCGAGGAAAGAAGGTTCGGCGACGAGCAGGCCCGGCCCGTAAGGCGCCACACGATGTAGTCTTCGACCAGGAGTATGCGCCTGGTTCGGGCGAAGACCTCAGCCTGGTGCCTTTTGACCCAGAGGACCTTGCAGGCGCTCCAGGTTGGATCGAAGTCGGTCTGCCCGGTAGCCGCAAAGAGTTCGTCCCGGGAGGCAAGCGATGAAAGCTCCTCGGTCTCGCTGCGTGCCCGGAGGTCGAGCCAGGAGATAGCAGGTCTGGTAGGCCTTCCGGCCTCGTCGAGGAAGACGAGGGTCTCCCCCTGGCTGCAGCCGGAAACGCTCCTGACCTCCTCGGGCCGGCAGCCTGAGGAAGCCATGACAGAGCTGCATCCTTCGACGACTGCCTTCCACCAGAGTTCAGGATCGAGTTCATGCCAATTGACCTTGGGGCTCTCAAGGGCACAGTCGATAATGGCCTTCGCGACCAGGACTCCGCCCTGGTCGTAGAGGACGATCTTGACCGAGGTCGTTCCGATATCAAAGCACAGGTACACGACAGCTCCCGCCTAGACTATGGCGACACCGAGGAGGCGGCAGAGTTCCGTCATCTCCTCGACGCGGTCGCCGTAGGAGACGATATAGTGCTGGCTCATCACCTTTTGCGCGAAATCCTCCACCGAGCCGTCGAGGATGACTTCGAGGCTGGGGAGCTGGGGCGCGGGTGGGGCCCAGCCGCACTCCTCCCAGGAGCGGGGAGACACAGCCTCGCCTGTAACAAGGTGCATGGAGTAGCGGTCGCCCGAGGAGGTCAGGCGGCAGAGGGTGACCCGGCCCGTCTTTACCTTGGAGACCCCGAGGAGGCCCTCCCCGAAGTCGCCGAACTTGCTCGGAAGGACTGCGAGCTCGCCATCGACGGCACTGCGCGGCACGTAATCAGGAACGCCCATGAGAACCCGGTCTTCCATGAACTCGTAGAACTCGAGGTAGGGCGCGATCTCACCGGTGAGGGCTCGGAGCATGACCTGGGTTACGGCGCCGAGGCTGTCGTTCTCGGGCACAGTGCAAAGAGCCGGGTCCTCGGACAGGAGGGTGAAGATCATCGAGGGTGGGAATCCCAGGAGCTTCTTGAAACCGTTCACGTCGATGAGGGAGAGCCCCATCCAGTTCCGCGACTTCGCCTTGTCCCTGATGGAGAGGTACCAGGCGATGCCCTTCTTGACCGCTGCCACATCGGGCTCTTTCCTGAAAACCCAGTCGCGCCGCATGCGGGCGTAGACGGCCTCCATCTCGTCAGGAAGTCGGCGCTCGGCCTCCTGGACCATCTCGAGCATCTCGATGAACTCGATCTCGACACCGATTCGCGCGCGGAGGGAGACGCCGTCGAACATGGTCCCGTAGAGGTTCATGTCCCGGTAGCCCATCTGTCCGATCCTCGCTCCTTGAAGGAGGCCGGCAGCCCTGCAGGCCCGTGCGTAGCTCACGATGCGAGCGATGCGTGGGGGCTTGTCGTAGCTTTCATGGAAGAAGCGGAAACTAAGGCCCAGGTCTTCCATGGGCTTGCGGAGCGCCGAGGTCCCGGCCTGGTCGGCAGTGGTGACAAGCCTCCCGCCTTCTACCCAGCCGGCGAGCCCCCAGAGCAGCAGTGGCTTGTGGCGGAAAGGAGTGAGGACGGAGATGACGGCGTGGCTCGGAATCCATCCGGCTACGCAGAGGATGAGGAGGTCGAAGTCCCCCGCCGCAAATTCCTTCTGGGCCCTGGCGACGTCCCGGCCCTCGGGGTCGTCGCTGACCGGGTCGGTGGTGACAAGGTCGATGCCCGCTCCCGCGAGGAGCCGCTTCGCTTCCTCCGCCTTTCGTACAATGACCGCCCTTGGGGTGTTCACTTCCCCGAAGCAGACAAATCCAGCCCTTGCTATGCCCATACAGCCTACCTCCTCCTTGCATATCCCTCTATCGTCCTACGAATATTGCGATTCGATCAAATACCCACGAATAATTCGAACGAATCTTATCATGAAAATTGATCATTGCGAACAATAATGTTTGACAAACGGTCAAGTAGCCTTCATTATTTGCTGACGATAGGTCGAGCTCCCTGAACCATCCCGGCATTGGTGTCGAGGAAGGGAGCCTCAAAACAAGGAGGACCGATGCAACTCAGGAATTGGAAGAAGACGCTCTTCATGGCTACAGCATGCATGTTTGTCTTGTCCATGGCGAGCATGGCGCAGAAAGCGCCGGTCAACGCGAAGGGGAAACCCCTCAGTATTGCATCGGTGGATTTCCCGCAGTTCCAGCCCTACAAGGTGAGGACGGAATCGGAGAAAAAGGCCTGCGACGACTACGGGATCAAATACACGCTTTTCCAGCCGCCTGCCGTGACCACAGAGTCCTATCTCGAGACCATTGCCAACGTCCTCCAGCAGGGCTTTGATGCGGTCATCGTTGAGCCCTGGGATTATGAAGCCTTCGTGCCCGTCCTCGAGACGGCCAAGAAGATGGGTATCCCCATGGTATCCGTGCACCAGAAATATCCCAAGGCCGGCTACTTCATCTCGATGCTCTATATCGACAACGAGGGCTACGGCGTGGCCGCAGCGGACGCGCTCGGCAAATCCTTGAACGGCAAGGCCAACGTCCTCTTCCTCATGAACGACGCTTCCATCCCCAACCAGGTCATCATGAGGCAATCCTTCATCAACGCCACGGCCAAGAAGTGGCCAGGAATCAAGGTCGTCGACACGGAGTACACCAAGAACGACGGCATCACCGCCTCCAAGGTGCTCGAAGCCGCCTTCAAGGCCTACCCCGAGATCGACACCGCCATCTGGCTCGAAGGCGCGACGGTCACTGTCGGCGTCGACGTCGTCAAGGAGATGGGACTCGTCAGCAAGGTCAAGGTCGTCGGCATTGACGATCCGCCGGATGTCATTGCCGCCATCGGCAGGGGCGAGGCCTGGGGTTCCTTCAACCAGAATTTCCAGAAGCAGGGATACGAGGCAGTCCGCAACATCGCCGACTACTTCAACAAGGCCCCCTTCCCCAAGGAAACAGACTGCGGGATCGTCCTCATCACGAAGGCGAACTGGAACAACTACATCCCTTCGATGTGGGCGCCGGTCGCAGTCAAGGGCAAGGCCTACCCGAAGTAAGCTGAACCAGGCAGGAATACGTATAATTAGGCCGGATGTCCCATCATGACGTCCGGCTTTTTTTAAGGGAGACATCACACATGAGCGACACGGACTTCATCCTCGAGGGACGGAATATCGTCAAGCTGTACGGGGGCGTCGAGGCCCTGAATCATGTCACCTTCCAGTTGCCGCGCAATGAAGTGGTGGCCCTCCTTGGCGACAACGGGGCGGGCAAATCGACCCTCATCAAGATCCTCTCTGGCGCAATCACCCCGACCAGCGGGGAGATCTTCGTAGACGGGAAAAAGGTCGAGCTGGCGAGTACCCGCGACGCGAAGGACCTGGGCATCGAGACCGTCTACCAGAACCTCGCCCTCGTGGACTGTCTCTCGATAGAAAAGAACATCTACCTCGGCAAGGAAATCGTCAAGAAGTACCTCGGTATCGAGGTGCTCCAGAACCGGGCCATGCGAAAGGGCGCCCTGGAATTCCTCAAGGGCGTCGGCATCAGCATAGACGACCCGCAACGCACGGTGGAGGAGCTATCCGGTGGCCAGCGCCAGGCGGTTGCCATTTCCAAGGGCGCATACTGGACCGACAAGATCCTCATCCTCGACGAGCCTACAGCGGCCCTTGGCGTCAGGGAGACCGGACGGATCCTCAACATGATCCTGGAACTCAAGAAGAAGGGTCTGTCCATAATCTTCATAACGCATAACATGGAGCACGCCTTCCTCGTCGCCGACCGCTTCTTCATCCTCCGCGTAGGCGAGAAGGTGGGCGAGCGGAAGAAAAGCGAAACCAGCCACGAGGAGATCGTGAAGATGATCACCGGCGCCGTCTACGTCGAGGGCAGCCAGGCGACAGTCTTGGCAAGATAGAAGGAGGGTCTCCAATGTCCGATGTAGCCGCACCCGCAAAAAGAAAGAACTTCATCCTGCGTTTTTTCGCCATCCGCGAGATAGGGGCGCTGATCCCCCTGGTCGTGATCTTCATCGCCGCGAGCTTTTCCAATCCGGCCTTCGCGTCGGTGACCAACATCCTGAATATCCTGCGCGCCTCTTCCTATATCTTCATCATCGGTGTTGGCATGACCTTCATCCTCTGCGGCCGTGGCCTGGACCTCTCGGTAGGCTCCCAGGTAGGCATGGCAGGAGTGGTCCTGGGCGCCCTCATGGTCTGGGGTCATGTACCTACCTGGATCGCCGTGGTCATAGCCCTTTTCGTGGGCGCGGGGGCGGGAGCCCTCAACGGCTTTTTCATAACAGTACTGCGCATCCCGCCCTTCATCGCGACACTGGCGACCTACTACGGTTTCCGAGGCATCCTCGACGGCGTCACCAAGGGCACGCCGATCACGCCCCTGCCCGCTGAATTCAAGATCCTCGGCCTCGGTTCGCTCTTCGGAGTGTCCTACGCCATCTGGTTCATGGTCCTCTTGTTTGCCCTCGGCACCTTTGTCCTCAGGAAGACCAAGTTCGGCCGCTATGTCCTGGCCATGGGGGGCAACCCCCAGAGCACCCGCCTCGCGGGCATCCATACCGACAAACTGAGCTTCGCGCTCTACGTCATCATGGGCGTCCTGGCCGCAATCACCGGCATCCTCTACTCCTCGCGCTTTTCCTCTGCCCAGCCGACCACGGGTGTAGGCATGGAAATGAAGGTCATCGCAGCCTGCATCATCGGCGGAGTGAGCCTCTTCGGAGGCGTCGGGTCCATCGTTGGCACCCTTGTCGGCTCGATCTTCCTCGTCGTCCTCGACAACGGCATGATCATGGCCCACATTTCCGGCTACTGGCAGCAGGCAGTGGTGGGACTGATCATCATAATTGCAGTCGTCATAGACCTCCTCCGCAAGGGCGACCTGATGAAGAAGGAATGACCGGGGGCAGGGAAATCGAAGCATGAGCATACGCGAGCGGCTCCTTGGCGCCCTCCGGGGCGAACCCGTCACCCACCCTGCCTACGTCGTGTACAGGGAATTCCTGCCCAATCCCACCGTGGACTGGGAGTTCCTGTTCTCAGTCGGCCTCGGCCAGGTCAACCACGCCTCCGTCGTCCTCGAAACACATCCCAATTGTGAGATCTGCGAGGAGACCTCCCTCGAAGCCGGCCTCGAACGCCGGGACGTGACAATCAGGACGGCCGGAGGGGAACTCCACGAGTACTACCTGGGCGATTCCGGCAAGGGCGTGCTGGCATGGAGGATGGAGCACTTCATCAAGCAGCCCTCGGATTACCGGCTCATGGCAAAGGCCCTCGAGGGCAGCAGCTATTCCCCGACTGACCTTGCCTTCGATGGGTCGGAGGCTTCGGTCGGCGACCGGGGCATCACGATAGCCCACGTCGACCGCACACCCTTCCAGAAGGTCCAGATCGACTATGCGGGCCTCGAGCTTTTTTCCTATCATCTCGCGGACGAGGAACCCGATCTCTTCGAGCTTCTCGAACTCATGAACAAGCTCAAGCTCGACGAATTCGCCGCTGTGGCGGCTTCCAAGGCCAGGTTCATCAAGCTCTGGGAGAACATCGGCATCGATGCCGTGGGTCCCCACGCCTACCGAAAGCATATAGTGCCTGTCTACGAGGGCATCAACAGGATTCTCGCCCGCTCCGGGCAAGGCCTGATGGTCCACTACGACGGAAAGATACGGCTCATAGCAGAGGACATCGCCCGCCTCCGCTTCGACATCGATTCGCTCACCCCCGTCCCCGAGGGTGATATGGAAATGGCGGAGGCCCGCAGGTTGTGGCCGGAGAGTTTCTTCTGGCTCCATCCCTCCCTCACCTGGTTCAGCCTGCCGAAAGCCGAGCTCGTGGCTCAGATCAGGCGGATGGCCCGGGATGTCGGCCCCTGCCGCTACTGCTTCGAGCTCTCGGAAGGAGTCCCTCCTGATTGGCGGGAAGGGATTCCCGCGGTGTTGAAGGCCCTCGCCTCTTTGGACGATCCAGAATAGGACAAGGAAGGTACTGATGAAGACCATCAAGACCGGAGGCCACCGCCTCTTTGAGAAGGATCCCGAAACCGCAGCCACCGTCTCCACGATGCTGATCGAACTCGAGAAGAATGGCATCGACGCCGTTCGGGCCTACAGCAGGAAATTCGACGACTGGGATCCAAAGGACTTCGAGCTGTCTGCCCTGGAAATCCGGAAGACCGTCGCTGATCTGCCCGCCCAGGTGCGCAAGGACACTGAGTACTGCCAGGACAATGTGAGGCGCTTCGCCGAGGCCCAGCGGGCTACGATGAGCGACCTCGAGGTGGAGCTCCACCCCGGCGTGATCCTTGGCCACCGGCACATCCCCGTCAATTCCGCAGGGACCTACGTTCCCGGCGGCCGCTACCCTATGTTCGGCTCTGCGCAGATGAGCATCATCCCTGCCAAGGTGGCGGGCGTGAAGACAGTCCTCTCCTGTACGCCCCCGGTCAAGGTGAGCGGCTGGTATCCGGCGACGGTCAACGCGATGCACGCGGCAGGCGCCGACAGGATCTTCATCCTCGGGGGCGTCCCGGCCTTCGCTCTCATGGCCTTCGGCATGGGAGTCGTCGAGCCGGTGGATATCCTCTGCGGCGCGGGCAACCGTTTCGTCGCCGAGGCCAAGCGCCAGCTTTTCGGCCGCTGCGGCATCGACCTCCTGGCCGGTCCCACCGAGATCCTCATAATTGCCGATGACGGGGCCGACCCGGCCCTCGTCGCCTGCGACCTCCTTGGGCAGGCGGAGCACGACCCGAACTCGGGCATCTGCCTGATCGCCCTCAGCGAGGACTTTGCACGGAGGACCGTCGCCGAGCTAGAAAAG
Source organism: Rectinemataceae bacterium (assembly GCA_049317365.1). Classification (GTDB taxonomy): domain Bacteria; phylum Spirochaetota; class Spirochaetia; order Treponematales; family Rectinemataceae; genus CAIJMU01. Next base: position 10,599 of record JBMOIK010000020.1, read on the forward strand.
CAGCTGGCAGTCCTCCCTACCAGGGAGGTCGCAGCCCTGTCCTGGGGTGACAATGGAATCGTGATGGTCGCGGACTCGCCCGAGGAGGCGATCAGCCTGAGCGACGACTACGCGCCGGAGCATCTGGAGCTTCACACCGTCGACAACGAATACTACCAATCAAGGCTTTCCAGTTACGGTTCGCTCTTCGTGGGCGAGGAGACGACGGTCGCCTACGGGGACAAGACCATAGGAACCAACCACATACTTCCCACGAGCCGCTCTGCCCGCTACACAGGCGGCCTCTGGGTAGGCAAGTTCCTCAAGACCTGCACCTACCAGCGCTGCACGCCCGAGGCGAGCAGACTGATTGGCGATGTGACCGAGCGCCAGTGCATCGTGGAGAACATGCTCGCCCACGGCATCACTGCCCGTGTTCGCATGGATCGTTACGGCGGTTCCGGAAAGCCATGAAGACCCTGTTCCGATTGGAAGGGAAGGCCGCTCTGGTAACCGGCGCGGCGACGGGCCTGGGCCAGGCCATAGCGGCGACCCTCGCCTCCCAGGGGGCAGATGTCGTGGTCTCCGACAGGCTGGGGCCGGATCATTTTCATCTCGAGCCAGTCGGGCCTCGTCGGTATCCCGGGGCAGCCCGTCTACTGCTCCACCAAGGGGGCGGTCATCCAGCTCGTGCGTACCCTCGGTGTCGAGTGGGCGAGGCACGGGATCACCGTAAACAGCGTCGCGCCCACCTTCGTCGAGACGAATCTGACCTGCGCACGCCTCCAAAACCCCGATTTCCTCACCTTCGTCCTCGGAAAGATACCGGCCGGGAGGCTGGCCCTCCCGGAGGAGGTCTCGGCCGCAGTCGCCTTCCTGGCGAGCGAGGAGGCTGCGATGGTCAACTGTGCGACCCTCCCCGTCGACGGCGGATGGACGGCCTGGTGAGAAGCCATGAAACCGCCTGAAATGATCCCGGACCAGGTCGGGGAGGAGACATGAACTATCGGGACGCCATGCTTGGCGTGATGCGGGGGAAGGGAGGTCAGAGCCTTCTTTTCGTGCCCCGTCTTGACATCTGGTACAATGCCAACAAAAAGCGAGGCACGCTTCCCGCTGAACTGCGATCGCTGACGCTTCCCGAAATTGCCGAGGGCCTCGGTGTCGGCTTCCATTCGGTCGTCCCGGACTTCGCTCGCACGGGCGATGATCGCAATCTGCATCATCGGGCCTTGGGATTCTACAACCATCCGGACTTCCCCTACCGGGCGGATTTCTCTGCGGTCGAGTACCGGGTCATCTCGGAGCCGCTGACCATGACCACCATCTACCCGACCAGCTCGGGAGAGATCGTGACCCGGATCCGCTACGGTGCGGATTTTCTGGATACCGGGATGTCGATCCCCGACATCCTCGAACCGGCCATAAAAGAGATCGAAGACTATCCGCGTGTGGCGGAAATCCTGTCGAAGGTCAGGATAGTGCCAACGCCAGAAGCCTACGGCGCCTACCACCGCCGCATCGGAGAGCGAGGCGTAGCGGTGGCCTACCTTTCCCTCGCCGCCTCGCCGATGCAACACATCATGCGCGACCTGCGGAAACTCGAGCCTTTCTTCTTCGACATGGTGGACATTCCCGAACAGGTGCTGGCCCTTGCCGAAACCCTCGCTCCCCTCTACGAGGCCTTGGTCGCCTCGGCCCTCGGGTCGGCTGCCGAAGTGCTGCTGCTCGGGGCCAATTATGACGATTCGATCACGTATCCGCCATTTTTCGAGGAACATATCCTTCCTTGGCTCCGGAAGGCGGGGGAGCGGTTGCGCGGCGCGGGTAAGCTCCTCCTGACGCACACCGACGGCGAGAATCGGCAGCTCCTCGATCTCCTCGTGCGGAGTGGCTTCGACATCGCCGACTCGGTCTGCCCCGCGCCGATGACAAGGGTGACGCTCCGCGACTATCGAAACGCTTTCGGCAAGGACATAAGCATCTGGGGCGGGATTCCCTCGATATTGGTCCTCGTGAATTCCTTCGGGAAAGCGGAGTTCCGATCCCATGTCAGCGCCCTTCTCGAGGAATCACGACCCTACGACCGGCTTATCCTCAGCGTGGCGGACACCCTGCCGCCAGACGCCGACTGGGACCGGATACTCTACATCCGCGACCGGGTGGCGGAGCTGGCTTAAAAATGAAAGTACCATTGCCCATGATGCAGGACAAGCCGGAGGATCGGATCATGAATACCTTTCGCGATGACGAAGAGGCGCGCAGAACCTTCTGGAAGACAAGGATGGACGAGGCCTTTGCCTTCATGGTCGAGATCGAGCGCTATCCGCTCGCTGAATGTGGAGAGGCCCTCGCCTCCCTTCCAGAGGCCGCGGCTAAGGCGGGGGTCCGGGTGCTTTTCTCGGAACTTCCCCACGTCAAGGGCTTGCCACGACTGTTCTACCTGCGCCAGGGCCTCATCGACGGTTTCATCGGCGCCGCTGCCGAGATGAACCGGTTGGGCTGGGTCCTCAAGGTGGAGGACGGCTATCGAAGCCGCTTCATGCAAAAGCACAACGCGCTTCGCCCCGAGGTCTTTCCCCTCGTACTCGCCAGGACAAGATGGGAACTCGGTGGCAGCGAGCCCTCGATAGACCTGCTCCGGAGGAGGCTTGCCGCCCTCATCGCCATGAATCCGCGCGTGGGAACCCATTGCATAGGAAGCGCAATCGACATTTCCGTCCTCTCCCTCGATGGCACTACCGAGATCGACCGGGGCGCCGGCTACCTCGAACTCTCGGAGCTCACGCCGATGGACTCGCCTTTTGTATCAGCAAAGGCGAAAGCGAATCGCGAGAAAATCACCGCCCTGATGGCGAGCCACGGCTTTTCCACCTACGCCTTTGAATTCTGGCACTACAACGCAGGGGACGCCTACTCGGAATTCCTCTCGGGCCGGGGAAAACCAGCGCGTTATGGGCCGGTGGATTTTGATCCTGGCAGCGGCAGCATGACCCCGATCGCCGATGCGACCACCCCCCTCAACTCGGAGGCAGAGATCGCGGCAATGATCGACGACGCCCTGCGGCCAAACCAGACGAGCGGTGGCTAAGCATGGACAGGCCTCCGCAACCCTCTGCCGCCAACTATGATGCCCTCGTGGCTGTCGGGAAGGTGCCCACATCCTCCTTCCCCCGCTGGGGCAAGTGGATCGATGCACCCCAGGCGGGCCTGCCGCCGGTCCTCGAACAGCCCTGCCTCCGCACGCGGGAGCCCATGACCATCGACGGGCGGCTCGACGAGGAGGCCTGGGCAAGGGCCGTCTGGTCCGAACCCTTTGGCGCGATCGCGACGGGGGAGCGGGTCGGACTGGAAACCCGGGTAGCCTTCCTCTGGGACGAGCGCTGCCTCTACGCCGGCTTCAGGATCGAAGACCCCGACGTGAGAGGCACGATGACCGGCTTCCACGACCATGTCTATATCAAGGACGAGGACGTGGAGCTCTTCATAGAGGGCGAGGGCTACTACTATGAATTGGGAATAAACCCGATCAACACGGTCTACGAGATCAGGTGGACCTGGGTCGAAAGCCTCGTGAAAAAACGCGACTGGGCCGAGCTGGAACGGCTCCTTTCCACTCCCAACTTCCTCTACTTCCTCGCCCGGGAGGGGGAACCCATCGGCAGGCACGGCGACCTCGACTGGGAGCTCCCCGGCCTCGAGCACGCGGTGCGGATCGACGGCGTCCTCAACCGTCCCGAGATCAGGGACCGGGGCTGGACCGTGGAATTCGCCCTGCCCTGGGAGGGACTCCACGCGATGGGTGGCCCGCTACAGAAGCCTCCCACAGCGGGCGACTCGATCCGTGCGACGGCCTACCGCGCCCATCACGACCGGAAAGGCGCGGATCGGATGCCGTCCTCAGTCGGCTGGTCCTGGTCCGTGACGGGCAACGACAACATACACGTACCGGAAAGATGGAACAAAATCACGCTCATGGACGACCTGATCTTGCCGGGAGGGAAGTAGCGTGGAAATCGAAAGACTGATTGAACTTTACCAGGCACGACGAAATGAACGGCTCGGGCGGATGGAACGGTTCTGGGCGGGGGATGAAGCCTACATGGTCATCCAGCGTCCCAGCTACCATCTCTGGGGCGAGTGCAACTCGGTGGAGACGGTGATCGCCAACAACATGCGGCACCTGGAATCCTGGCTCGCCATGGACTGGTCCGATGAGCTGCCACACATGCAGGCCTGGTTCGGCACGGGCGTGTACGCGAACGCCTTCGGCTGCGAGTACTTCTGGAGGGAAGGCGAGGCACCCGATACGCACGTTCGTTACCATTCCATCGAGGAGGTGCGGGGCCTTGCCAAGCCGGACTGGCAGGATGGCAAGGTCATGCGCATGGTCCTCGACTGCATCGACGGCCTCCTCGATCTGACGAGGGGCAGCATCCCCATCGCGGCCACCGACACCCAGTCGCCCTTCGACACGGCGACCCTTGTCCTGGATACCTCCGAGTTCTTCGCCAATTGCTATCTCGAGGAGGAGACGGTGGCTGCGCTCATGGACACCATCGCCGATCTCATTGTGGATTTCACGAGGGAGCAGGCCCGGCACATCGGCGAGGGGCGGGTGGCGCGGCCGGGGCATGTGATGCCGAGCCTCACGACGCTCGGTGGAGTCATGCTTTCCGACGACAACCTGGCGGTCTCCTCTCCTCACATCAACGGGCTCCTCTCCCTTCCCTGCAATGAGCGCATCGCCCGCGAGCTCGGAGGGGTTGCAATCCATTCCTGCGGCGTCTGGGACAAGACGATGCGGCTCCTGCCAGGCCGGGGCGTGATGGCCGTGGACTGCTCGGTGTCTCCGACCTGGGACCCCACGCCCATGACCCCTCGGATGGTCCGCGATGCCTTGGCCGGAAGCGGCATCGTCGTGAAGGCCCGCTGCGGGGGGACGAAGGAGGAGATCGAGGAGACCATCTCGGTTCTCGGCGGACCCGATATGCGCCTCATGCTCGACATCGCACGTATCGACCAGGACGACAATGCTTACTTCAAGACAGCCGAAGGCAATTACCGGCTCGCGCATGAGCTCCTCGCGAAGGCTGCCTCCCAGGGCCGGTAGGGGTACTGATCGGGAACGACGAAGATCCGGCGAGCGGGGCATTGATGAAGGGGGAAGGAATGAAGGGATACGCATCGCTGAGCCTGGAAGGAAGGCGCGCGCTCATAACCGGGGGCGGAACGGGCCTGGGACGCGGGCTCGCTCGCGCCTTCGTGCAGGCAGGCGCTGAGGTAGTCCTCTGCGGGCGACGCCGCGCAGCCCTCGAGGAGGCGCGATCAGTTGCCATCGCCGATGGGGGTCAATGCGAGATCGTCGTCGCAGATGTGACGGTCGAGGACGAGGTCCTGGCGCTGCAGCGGGCGGGCGGCCGCATCGACATCCTCGTGAACAACGCCGGAATCTCACCGGACGAGGCCTGGGAGACTGTTTCGCTCGACGCATGGCGAAGGGTGCTGGAGACGAACATGGTGGCGCCCTTCCACCTCTGCCAGGTCTTCGCACCCGCGATGCGGGAGCGCGGCTGGGGCCGGATCATCAACATCTCCAGTGTCTACGGCAGCATGGTCGGAAAGCCCTTCCTCTACCCGGAGGGTTGGGACCCCTCGCCCTACTTTGCGAGCAAGCATGGAATCCATGGCATTACCCGTAACCTTGCCGTGCGCCTCGCGCCCTATGGTGTCACCGTCAACTCCCTCAGCCCCGGCGGGATTGCCGGCGCCACGAACCGCGGCCTTACCGACGAAGAGCAGGCGCGGGAAGCAGAGGCGAAGACCGGCGCGGAGCGTGAAGCCGACGAGCACCGGGGCGCCCGATTCCTCCACGACGAGATCCCGATGGGGCGCTGGGGAAGGCCAGAGGATTACGCAGGTCCAGCCATCTTCCTGGCTTCCCCTGCGTCTGCGTACATGACTGGACAGATCCTCATCGTCGATGGCGGCTGGACGCTGTGGTAGGCAAGGCGGCGGGCTTGATATCATGGTGAACAGCGCGGGCATCCGCTGCGCTGTGACGACAGGCGATATGCGGCGCGGGGAAGGGGACCGGATACTCGACATGAACCTGGGCGGCGGCTTCGAGCAATCGATCTGCTACGCCGCGCCGAGGAATCTGGACCGGCCTTTCCGTCAAATGGCGTCGGGGAAGAAAACGGAGGGGCCTTATGGCGAGCAGGCTTTCATGGTCGCCCCTTCCACCTCACGGGTGCCGCCGTCGCGGGGAAATCCGGCACGAAGACGTAGGAGGGATCCTTTGCCTGTTCCCGCCTGATCTCGTAGAGCTTGCGGATCCCGGCCAGAAAGCTGCGGTGAGGCACAGGATAGTCATGGGACACCAGGGCGTGAAGGCGGGGCAGGCGCCAGAAGGGCACAGCTGCGAACATGTGGTGCTCGATGTGGTAATTCATGTTCCAGTAGAGGAAGCGCATGAAGGGCCCGAAGTGGACCGTGTGGCAAACAACACGCCAGTCGGGAGTGCTCTCCGAAAGTCCCGTGTGCTGGAGGGCGCCGCAGAAGGCGTCGAGAAAGCCGGCAAAGAAGACGCCAAAGGTGACGAGGTAGATCATGACCCATAGCTGGAGCCAGGCGAAGAGAAGGACCAGGGCCAGATGGCCAAGCACAAGGATGCGGGCAAAGCGGATCATGGCCCTTCGCCTGGGATCATGCTGGGCGAAAAGCGGCTTCCAGAAGTAGTAGTCGGCATCGCTCCGGCCGAGGGCATGGAGCACGGCGACGCCGATCCAGCTGCGGAACAGTGAGGGGTTGAAAGTGAACCAGGCCAGGAGATTCCATCCATTGAGCTTGTCCTTGACTGGCCCCTGCATCACTTCGAGATCGACGCCCCGCTGTACCGTATTCTGATGGTGGAGTGCGTGGCTCGCACGGAAGTGCACCGGGTTGTTCCAGCTCAGGAAGGAGAAGAGGCTGTAGAAAACATCGTTGAGCAGCTTCGTTCTGAAGGCAGTGCCGTGGCTGAGCTCGTGGACAGCGGCGCCATTGCTGAGGAAGACCAGGAACATCGAATGGAAGTAGCAGGCGAGGACCATGGGAATCCAAAGGCGCTCGAGGTAGAAATATAGGGAGACTGAGGTCGTGGCCATCCAGACGAGGAGGAAGGCGCCCGCCTGGAGAAGCCCCGGCAGGTCCCTTCGTTCGGTGAGCTCCCTGAGCAGCCCGGCATCAAGGGCTGTCCTGTACCAATCCATCCTGCGCTCCGCCATCACTTCCTCCCCTGTCCCTCATTTGCCCACCCGGGGTCGAGGAGCCCCCTTGTTCCAGGTAGCGACAAAGGCTCCATGGCCGCCTGCGGCGACTGCCCGCGCAGCTCGGGAGCCAGCTGCTCGCTTCGCAGCTGGCTTGGGCATGGAAGGCGAGCGTGGCGGGGCTCCTCGCCCTGATCCGTTTCGCAACGCCTAGGGCAATCGCGACACGATAGTCTTTGCGATCTCCAGCGAAGCTGTGGCCGCAGGCGAGGGCGCATTGCAGACATGGAGCGAAGCCCTGCCCTCGACGAACAGGAAATCGTCGACCAGGTTTCCGTCGGGGAGGAGGGCCTGGGCCCGCACGCCGGCCTCTGCGCTCACGATATCCGCGCCTCGGAGCTCGGGGATTATCAGGCGCAGACTACGCAGGAACTCGGCCTTGCTGAATGACCTCCGGATTTCCATCCAGCCTTCGCCGAGGTTCCGGCGGGCCAACTTCCAGAACCCCGGATAGGACAGGGTGTCCCAGGTGTCGCGGGCGGAAAAGCTCGTCCTGTGATAACCCTCCCGCTTGAAGGCGAGCACGGCGTTCGGACCGGCGTGCACCGAACCATCGATCATCCTCGTGAAATGCACCCCGAGGAAGGGGAAATCGGGATTGGGAACAGGATAGACCAGCGATTTGACCAGGTACCGCTTGTCAGGTACTAATTCATAATACTCGCCCCGGAAGGGGATGATCCGCGCAGGCGCATTCGTTCCCGCCGACCTCGCGACGCGGTCGCTGTGAAGTCCGGCACAATTGATGCCAAAGCGCGCCTCGAAGACTTCCCCTCCGGTCTCTATGCGCTGGACGCCCTTCACCTCCCGGATGCGCAGCACCTTGGTACCGGTCTTTACTTCTCCGCCCAAGGCGCGAATCAGCTCGGCGTATTTTACGCAGACCTCGCTGTAGCTGACTATGCCCGTAGTCGGAACACGAAGGCCGGCGAGGCAGCTCACATGCGGCTCGATCTCGCGAACCTGTTCCGCAGTCAGTTTTGACAGCGGCAACTCGTTGTCCCTTCCACGCTGGAAAAGTCTTTCAAGCTGGAGAAGCTCTCTTTCACTCGTTGCTATGACCAGCTTGCCGCAGACTTCGTGCCTGATCCCCTGCTTTTCGCAGAACTCTATCATCGAGCGGTTGCCTTCCCTCGCGAATCGGGCCTTGTAGCTTCCAGGCTTGTAGTAGAGTCCCGAATGGATGACGCCGCTGTTGCGCCCCGTCTGGTGAAGGGCGCAGGCCTCTTCCTTCTCGAAAAGGACGATGCGAGACTCTGGTCGCGCTTGACCCAGCCTCATCGCCGTCGCCAGGCCTACGATTCCGCCTCCGACGATTGCATAGTCAAAGGCCATGCCAGCTCCTTCGGGGGCGGATCATACGACCGAGTCTTGAAGAAAGGCTACGCGAGAGCGCATTTCGCTTCGCCAATACAGGGCGAAATGCGTTTTCGTGTCACCAATGCACCGGACTCGGTAGTAACGGGCAGGATCAATCCGCGAACAGCCGGTCGTAGGCCTCGAGAATCATCTCCACCAGCATCTGCCCGCCCTCTGGCCCCACGCTGCCGTTGGCGATGAGGGCTCCGTAGCCTCCAGCCGCGACTGCCCGCTCGGTCGGCAGGTACCCCGCCGCGTCGCAGCTAAGCTGGGCGTGAAAGCTCAGTTTCGCAGGGCTTCGCGCCCTGATCCGCATGGCGTAGTCGACGTAGAGTTCGAAGGGGCTGGTGGAGAGGGCCGTGTCCCCGATGCGGAGGATATGAACCTCGATCGTGACCTTGGGATCGATGCGCTGGACTTCAAAACGCCTGGTCACCGCCTCGAGGTTGCGCATGAGGACGAAGTCGTCGTTCTTGTCGTCGAAGGGACCAGGGACGGGCAGCTTCTCGCGTTCGCGGGTTTTCTTCACAAAGCGGGAGTAGGCTGATTCTGGCGCACGCTCATCCGCGGGTTCGCGGGCGACAAGGGCGGCCAGCTCGGAGACAGCCTGAGCGTAGTCGTGCGGGCTCACCATCCTGAGCGGGAGGCGCGGGGAGAGGGCCTCGTGATGGAATACAGGATCTGATTTCCTGTTGCGCTCCGCCCTGGGCAGGGCCTCGAGGACAGCTGTCGAAAGGCGGCCACCGAGTTCGACCATACCCGCTTCGTCCCAATAGCTAGGGCCGTCCCTATGGGGAACGGTAAGGTCGCGGGGAGCGATGTCGCCTCCGGCTCCTACTTGGGCGAGCACGTGGATGTCCTTGCCGGAATCGAGGCGAATCCGGCGCCGCATCTCGCCGAACATGTCGGCTGAGACGACATAGGTAGCTTCCATGACCTGGGAGGGACAGGGGACGTTGACGAGGACCCCGGTGAGTTCCCCCCCGGCCTTCCAGACGCCCATGACGCCGATGTGGTCGTCCTCCGGTCCCTCCATGCCCGTAAAGTCAGGGCGATTGGTGGAACCGTACATCTCCGCGCTCCCGTCCAGGTAGAAGGGACGGCGGCAGTGACCGACAGAGGCGAGACCCGAGGCGATGCCGATTTCCGCAGGCACCCTCCCCTTCCAGGCCGCGATGGCAGAGGAAACAAGGGCCGCGCGCAGTGTCACGCGGAAGTCCTCGAAGGAGAGGTAGGCCGGATCGTGTTTCCACCACTGAAGCGAGTCGTAGGATGAGGGAGCGCTGTGGGTATGCGTCGCACTTGCAATGAGGCGGGACCCGTCGAAATCGGGGATGGCCGCGGCCAGGGCTTCCCTGACGCTTGCCATGAGCGCCGAATTGACCATGGCCTGGTCGCAGGAGATGAAAATAGCCTGGCCCGAGGATCCGGCGCCTGGTCGCTCGATGGCCAAGGCGGTGACCGACAGGGGGTCGCGTACCCCCGTCGCAATCCTCTGGTAATACTGACCATATAATTCTGCGGTCTTCCTGGGAGTGATGTCGGCACTGCCCCACCCTGCCTTGATTGCCTCACCCTTCATAGTCGCCATGCGCATCCCCCTTCTCAGCCTGGAGTATGGAATCAATTCCTTTGACATTTTCCGGGAAGGGACCTACCATCCTGCCCACCCGTGGAACCTTCCGTCTTTCCTTCGTTCTCCCTCTGGGATCCCCTGCTCCTGGTCGTCGTGACCCTCATGGGCACGCTGCTCGCCTACATACCCGACGCCAGGTGGAAGGCCTTCATTCTCGGACTTCCCTTTCCCTTTACCATCTCGAACCTTTCCCTCGGCCTTCCGGTTGGGCCGAGCCAGATCCTCGGTATTGCATCCCTGCTTCTCTTCGTGCAGCAGGTCAGGTTGCTCCATCTCTTGGCAAAGCTGCCGATCGTCCCCGCAATCCTCATCTCCGACGCCACCTATGTGGCCCTGGCTCTGATCCTCAACCGACTGCTTCCCAACAATGCGGCGATCTTCTGGATCGCGGCGGGACTTGTACTGGCGACTGGCCTCGTGCTCCTCTTCGCCCAAACCCAACGCAGGGAAGCGGAGCACCGCAGCCCGCTTCCCCTTCCGATCAAGGTCGTTGCCATCGCCGCCGTTGTAATCGTCATCGTGCTTCTCAAGAACCTGCTCGGCGGCTTCATGGCCGTCTTCCCTATGGTAACCACGATAGCCGCCTACGAGGCGAGAAAAAGCCTCTGGACAATCAGCGCCCAGATCCCCGTCCTCATGATCACGCTCGGACCGATGATAGCCGCCATGTGGCTGGCCCAGCACCTGCTCCACGCATCGATCCCGCTTTCACTTCTCGCCGGATGGGCCACCTTCCTCGCGATCCTGCTTCCGGTTTCATGGTGGAGGATGCGAGGGACGGGTCCTCAGTAGCCGAACTGCCTTTCCACCTCGCCGATCGATTCGTCGATGATGTCCATGCACTTGGCAGCGACATCGAGGTCCATCGCGATGGAAGGACTCATCCTGAGGATGTGCCCTGCGGGTATCCAGGCCAGACCCTTCCGGAAGGCGGACTGGTAGACGAGCGTGCCGGCCTCGTCAAAGGGTTCCTTCGTTGCGCGGTCCTTCACGAGCTCGACGCCCATGAGGCAGCCCTTGCAGCGGACGTCACCGATGATCTTGTGAGCTGCCTTCATGCTCTCCAGGCGCTTCAGGAAGTAGCCCTCGAGCCTTTTGGCGTTTTCCAGAAGGCCTTCTTCCTGGATGGCCTCGATGGAGGCGAGGGCAGCGGCGCAGGCCATGGGGTTGCCTCCGTAGCTCGTGGAGGCGCTGATCTTTTCGAACTGGTCCGCATACTCGGCGCGCGCGACCATGGCCGTCACCGGGAAGCCATTGCCAAAACCCTTCCCAAGTGTGACGACATCGGGGACCGTGTTCCAGTGCTCCATCGCGAGGTAGGTTCCCGTCCTGCCCATCGAGGTCAGTACCTCATCGGCCATGAGGAGGAACCTGTGCTTGTCGCACCAGGCGCGGAGTTTGGGCAGGAAATCATCGGGTGGGAAGATGGATCCGGCCCAGCCCTGGATGGGCTCGAGCACCACGGCAGCGACCTGGCCGCTCGTCGCCTCGAGGAGGAACTGCTCGTAGAAGGCGATGTAGGCATCGCTGTCGATGCTGCCATCGGCCTTCGTGAAAAGTGGGCGATAGGGATTGGGCCGGGGCATCAGATAGAAGCCCTGGGCCCGTCCCGCGCCATTGGTGTAGTTCATCCGGGCGAGGCTCGAGGAGTGCCCGCTCTTGCCATGGAAATCGCCATAGAAAGAGAGTAGTTCGTACTTTCCCGTCACTGCCCGGCAGACACGGAGACCAGCTTCGACGGCTGTCGTCCCTGAGTCGTAGAGCTGGATGGCCGAAAGGCCCTTGGGCAGGATTTCGGTCATCTTCTCAAGGAGGCGCACCTTGATGGGCGTCGTGAAGTCGTGGGCGTTCATCAGCTGCTTCGCGTATTTGGCGACAGCCTCCGAGACCTTGGGGTGGCAGTGGCCCAGGGTCGTGACATAGATGCCCGAGGAAAAATCGAGGTAGATGTTCCCGTCCGCATCGGTGAGGGTACAACCCTTGCCCGACTCGAAGACCACGGGAAAGAGTTTTACCTGGCTCGAAAGCCCGCGTATGAGTTTTGCGGCGCGGCCGTGAAGCTCCTTCGAGAGGGGTCCTGGAATTTCCTTTGTA
>JBMOIK010000021.1:0-22520 GCA_049317365.1 Rectinemataceae bacterium
AGAAATCAAGATGGCAATACGTGGCAAACAAGAATATGATACTGAATATAGGGTTGTCTGGCCTGATCGCGAAGTTCGTCACATCAAGGCCATTGCGATTGTCCAGCGCGACCACATTTCAGGCAAAGCGGTCCGCATGATTGGCACGAATTGGGATATTACCAAAATCAGAATTGCGGAAAAAGAGAAGCTGGATGACTCCGAAAAAAGGTATCGTTCCATTTTCAACGGAAGTCCTGATGGGATCATGATAGCTGATGCAGAAACCAGGATGATCATGTTTGCGAATCCGAGGCAATGCGAGATGCTCGGCTATGCAGAAGGTGAACTCACGGCGATGACTTTAGGCGCAATCTACCCCAAGGATTCCGTAGAGGAACCGCTTACCGAATATGAAAGCCTGCTACGAGGGGAGAAGGACCTGGTCCAGGGCATTCGCTGCCTAAAAAAGAATGGAGAGACCTTCTATTCAGATATTTCCCTTGGCTTGATGACCATCGACAATCGGGATTGCATCGTTGGCTTCTTCAGGGACATCACCAAGCGCAGGGAGGCTGAGATCTTGCTCAAGGAGGCCCTCATAAGAGCTGAGGCAGCCAATCGCCTGAAAACCGAATTCATCAATACCATTTCACATGAAATACGCACGCCACTCAATGGGATCGTAGGATTTGGAAGCCTTCTCAGTGACCCAAACCTTACATTGGATGAGCGGCAGCAGTATAACGCATATATCGAAGCCTCGGGCAACCGTCTTATCAATACCATATCCGACTATATGGATGTCTCGCTCATTGCGTCAGGAAATATAGAAATAAATTGTACAATAGTCAGCGTGAGCAGCATGATGAACGAGCTCAAGGCCAAATACCAGAGTTTCTGCGACGTGAAGGAAGTGGGCCTCAAGTTGTGTATCCCGGACGACCAGATACACTGTACCCTGATCACCGATGGACAATTGCTGCGGAAGATCATCTCCTGCCTATTGGACAATGCAATCAAGTTCACGAGCCAGGGGTCAATAACCTTTGGCTATTCCGTGAATGACAGTACCATCGAAATATTCGTCAATGATACCGGCGTTGGAGTCTCTCCTGAATCGCAAGAACTCATATTTGAGCCTTTCGTACAGGAAGATTCCACAAATACCCGTGTCCATCAAGGGAGCGGGCTTGGCCTCTATATAATCAAGAATTACCTGAAGTTGCTCGGAGGTGAAATGTGCCTTGAAACTATCAAGGGAAAGGGTACTGAAGTCCTGTTTTCCCTGCCGATGGAGCCTGGGTTCACGGAAGAAAGGAACCCATCGCGCCGGCGGTCCGATCGGAGTATGGCCATAAATGAAATCAGAACCTGAACTACAAAGGCTCATCGAGGAGCTTGCCATTCAGTTCGAAGAAAAGAAGAAACGCGCCCAGGAGCTGCTCGTCGCCAACAGCAATCTGGCCCTTCAGATCAAGGCGGAAGCAAGACAGGCCAAAAAACAGGTCAATTCCATCAGTTCAAGACGGGCGGATGAGCTTATTGCCACCGCCAAAGCGCTTGCCTTTCAGCAGGAGTATCAGAGGAAAATATCCAGTCTCCTGCCTGGAGTAGTCATCCAATATCGCCTGCATCCCAATGGTTCCTCCAGCTTTCCTTACGTCAGCGAAGCAATCGTAGAGATGTACCGGGTGAGCCCAGGCAAAGTTCATGAGGATCCAGGGGCGATAATCGAAAAAATCCATCCGGATGATCTTGCCGGAGTCTTTGCCTGCATACAGACATCGGCGCGAAATCTCACTCCTTGGCAGCATGAATACCGTGTGAAGTTCCAGGATGGCACGATCCGCATGCATTGCTGCAACGCGCTACCCCAGAAGGAGGAGGATGGGTCAATACTCTGGAACGGTTTCATTACGGATGTTACAGAACTGAGTCAGGCCACTGAAGCATTGAGAGAGAGAGAAAATACATTCCGTACAGTCGCAGATTTCGCCTACGACTGGGAATACTGGATCGAAGCTGATGGAGGGTATGTCTACATCTCTCCTTCATGTGAAAGGATTACCGGATATACCAGGGAAGAATTCATTGCAGACAGTTTTCTCTTGAAGAAAATCATCCATCCCGAAGATGCATTGTTTTTCCATGATCATCATGAGCGCATGCAGTCGCTGGAACATAGGCACGAAGTCGATGAGCATGAGTTCAGGATCGTGAAAAAAGATGGTTCCGTGGCCCATATCGAGCATTTGGGCAGGCCAGTCTTCACTGATAATGGAAATTACAGGGGTTGTCGCGTAAGCAACAGGGATATCACGGCGAGGATCAAGATCAAGGAAGATCTTGAACTGGCAACTGCGCAGCTGGCCTTGGCTGAAAAAGAAAAGCTTGACCAATCTGAAAACAGGTACCGTTCCATTTTCCAGGGAAGTCCCGATGGAATCATGATTTCCGATGCAGAAACAAAAGCGATCATGTTTGCAAATCCGAAGCAATGCGGGATGCTTGGATATACGGAAGGGCAACTGAAAACGATGACTTCTGCCGCAATTTATCCAAATGATTCTTTTCAAGATGCCCTTGTGATACAGACAAACCTGGTGCCAAGGGATATGGACCTGGCAAAAAGCGTTCAATGTCTCAGGAAGAATGGAGAGATATTCTATTCAGATATTTCCTGGAGCTTGATGACAATCGACAACCGGGAATGCAGTGTGGGCTTCTTCAGAGACATTACCTATCGGCAGAAGGCCGAGTTTGAGCTTAAAGAAGCCCTCGCAAAAGCCGAAGCAGCCAACCGCCTCAAGACTGAATTCATAAGAACCATTTCACATGAAGTCCGTACGCCACTCAATGGGATCGTGGGCTTCGGGAGCCTGCTCAGTGATCCGAGCCTTACAACGGAAGAGCGGCAGGAGTACGGCCTGTTCATGGAAGCCTCGGGCAGCCAGCAGAACCGTTTTCGCTTGGACGGCTTGGGCCTAGGCCTGCCCTCCAGCCAACAAAGCGAGCTTGTCCTTTGCCCTGTCAAAGTCAAAAGCCCGGAGCGCGGCGGCAAGTTCCGCGAAATCGTGGCCAAGGGCGCTCTTGAGGGCTGCTGCGTTGGCTTCGAAAAAGAGTGTGGCCTTGATGTCGTCATCGGCCAGGAGCTGGGAAAGCCTTTCCAGGATGGGGCCGAGGGCCTCCGTGCAGGTCGCATCCTCATTGGGGGCAGGGGTCTGGGCAAAGGAGTACTCGATCGCAGCAAGCAGGGCGTCGAGGGCCTTGGACAGGGGGGGAAGGGCTGCCTGGAGCTCCACAGCAGGCTGCCGCATTTTCAGGGCCTGCTCGAGGGTAGCCGCATGCATCTGGATACCAAAGGCACCGATGATGCCCGCCTCGTCTTTCACGAGCTGCGCCCTGCGCTCCGCCAGGTCCAGGTCGCCTGACTTGATGCAGTCCCCGAGTTCCACAACCACACCACGCTGGTCCGTCATGAATTTGCGAACAAGGCCGAGGTACAGATCCCGCTTTCCGTGATGTCGGGAGAGTCCCTGTATGATGTCGAGACCGGGTATGACCTGCAGCTGGATCATGATTCCTGTCGCCGGTTTTTGCGCTGCGGCTGGGATCGGGCGCAGTGCCGGGTCCCCTCGGGGCAGGATCCATTTTCCGAGCAAACTGAGGAATACAGCAGGATCGATGGGCTTCATGAGGAAGTCATTCATCCCGGCGGCGAAGCAGGCTTCTCGGTCCTCACAGGTGGCGTTGGCTGTCATTGCGATGATGGGCAGGTTCCGAAGCGAGTCGTGCTTCCGTATTTCCCGGGTGGCATCCAATCCATCCATCACGGGCATCTCTATGTCCATGAGGACGAGGTCCCAGGGCTCTGCGAGGATCCTTTCAACGGCACGGGCGCCGTTGAGAACAAGCTCGGCTTCGAGCCCTACATGGCGGAGTTGGGCCAGGGCGACTTCCTGGTTTATCTTGTCGTCCTCTGCCAGAAGGACCTTGTAGCCCCACAGCGCCGGCCCCTTTTTCTCCATCTCCTCATCTGGCTGTCTTCCGATCCCCAAGGGGATGGTGAACCAGAAGGACGATCCGACGCCAGGCTTGCTCTCGACGCCGACCCTGCCGTCCATGAGTTCTGCCAGCCGCTTCGAGATGGCCAGACCGAGTCCTGTGCCCCCATTTTTCCGGGTTGTTGACATGTCTGCCTGCTGGAAACTCTGCCACAGTCCGCCCAGCTGACTGCTCTCGAGGCCAATGCCGGTGTCGCTCACCTCGAAGCGGAGGTGGAGCTCGTCGGCGGAGCCTTCACTGGCAGGCGATTCAGTGACCGCTTCCTGCCTAACCGCTATCGTGACTCCTCCGCGCTCGGTGAACTTGATCGCGTTCACCCCGAAATTGAGGAGGATCTGTCCGATGCGGATGGGGTCGCCGATGAGGTTTTCCGGCAGCTCTTCGTCGATGTCCAGGGTAAGGGAGAGGCCTTTTTCCTCAGCCCGATCTCCGAGGATCATCACGGTGCTGCCGATGGCCGCCCTGAGGCCAAATCCGATTTTCTCTACCGACAGCTTCCCTGCCTCGATCCTGGAAAAATCGAGGACGTCGTTGATGATGCCAAGGAGGTGATGGCCCGAGGCTTCGATCTTCTCGATGTAGTCACGGAGCCGTGGCTCAGGTCTGAGACCGATCGAGAGGTGTGACAGGCCGATGATGGAGTTGAGGGGTGTGCGGATTTCGTGGCTCATGGTCGCGAGGAAGGTGGACTTGGCGAGGGTAGCCGTTTCAGCGACCTCCTTGGCTGCCCGGAGCTCGTCGAGGGCACGGTTGAGCCTGGACTCGGCCTGTTTCCTGCTGCCTATCTCGCGCGCGAGCTGGACGGTCTTGCTGGCGAGATGCTCATTCATGGTCATGACCATGACGAGGGATGCTCCGTTCATGGCCTCGTTGGCACGGGCCTTGGCATCCGATACTGTCGCGCCGTCCGTGATCTCGGCCAGGGCGAGGGCCATCCGGCGGTCCTGGTCGAGTATGTGGAGGACGAGCCAATGGGTCAGGAAGGAAATGACATCAGGGATACGCTCGTCCAAGGCAGGACCAGTTCCCTCGGTTTCGATGCGGTTGATTGTCTCGGCAAAGGATTCATGCTCGGCGCGATGGCCGATTGCCCAGGGATCGTCGGCGAGGATCTTTTCCCAGCAGGCTTCCTCCGTAGTGAAATGGAAGAATACGTACTCCTTGAGTTCCCCGAAAATGCCCTTGAGCCCTGCGATGTCCTCCGGAGTGCTCAGATGCTCTGTCAGGCTATTGAGGAGCTCTACCAGGTGCCGGTGCTGCCCATCGATGAGGGGCATTCCTGTCTCGAAGCTTTCGTTCCAGGGGAAGATCTCGATCACCTGTCGGCTCCTCGCCATTTCGATAAATGGTATCGCAGTATCCCATCGCCAGCTCATGTCGTAAACAGGCTCTGGCGGAGGACGACTGAAATTTCCGTCCTGACTGGATGCAATCAGGTCGATATAATAGAGTGAGGTACCATGAGTTCAACAGCTGTTCCTGATGCCAGGGTGAGGCTTTTCCGGCCTGAGCTCAGGAAGATCGATATCGTCAATTCAGAAAGCTTCAACGACTCCCTGCTTTCCCATCTCGTCGAGGGTGCCAGGCTCGTCCTCGACCTTTCCAACGTGCAGTTCATCGATAGTTCAGGCCTCGGCAAGATCATCTTTGCGCTTCGCAGCTTCCGCGACAGGGGTGGCGACCTCAGGATCTGCTCGGTCCAGCCCCCGGTGATGGTACTTTTCACCATGGTCCGACTTCGCGAGATCGCGGGCATCGACAATACGGTAGAGGAGTCGACCGCGGCCTTGCTCGGGTCGGCGGCTTCGGGATCGGGCGGGGCTTCCTGACAGCCAGAGCCCCGCCCATTTCCAAGGGTATTGACCTCGATTCCCTGGCAAGGCTCTCGGGCGGAGTCTTCTGCCTCTGCGATTCAAAGGGGCAAATCCAGGCTTCTTCGGGCAACCTTTCCGGGCTTTTCGGGTGTTCGATAGAGGATTATGGCGGGGACCTTGGGCGCCTCCTCGGGGCGGAGGGCAAGGAAACCCTCGCCGAAATCCTGGCACCCTCGGCGGAGGGGATCAGGAACCGGTGGCTGCCCTATCGCCATCCCAGCACAGGCCTGCGCTGGCTCCAGTTTCGCAGGGAAGCCACCGAGCCCCCTGTCGTCGCTGCTGCCCAGGATGCCGCCAGCTTCCTGGTCTTCATCCGCGACGAATCGGTGTTCCATGCGAGCCTCGCCAGGGTGGCCTTCGAGCAGTCGCGCGACATCGAAAACAGCGCGCGGCTCCAGGCTGCAGTCCTCATGGAGGGCCGGAGGGTCAGGGTAAAGAGCCTTGATTACCAGACCTCGACCATCCCGAGCAAGCTCGTCGACGGGGATTTCCTTGACGTGCTCAAGCTCACCGACAACACGGTCGACTTCATCCTCGGTGACGTGATGGGCAAGGGGATGGACGCAGCCATCCTCGGAGCCATGATCAAGTTCGGCATTGTCCGTTCGCTCGCCATGAGCCTTTCCGGTACAGGGTCCCTTCCGGAACCTGCTGCCATCTGCGCGGCGGCCGAAGCGGAGGTGGTTCACCACCTCCTTGCGCGGAAGAGTTACGCGACCCTCACCTACGCCCGTTACGACGAGCTGCGCCGCGCCTTCATGTTCGTCGATTGCGGCCACAGCTCGGTGATCCATTTTTCGCACCGCACAGGGCAGTGCTGGCGCGTGAAGGGCGGGAACATGCCCCTCGGATTCGCCCAGGAGCAGCTCTACCGCGGCTACGGACTTCCCATCGATTCCGGTGACAGCCTCCTCCTGTTCACCGACGGCCTGTCGGAGTGTTGCAACCGCTGGGGTGAGGTCTTCGGGGAGGAGCGCATCATGTATATGCTCCGCACCTACTCCGGACTTTCCCCGGCTGAACTCGCTGGCATGATCATGAAAATAGGATTCATGTATTCGGCGGTGGGCTTTGATGACGATGTCAGCCTGATCTGCATCAAGGAGCTGGGCAGTGCAGACGACCCTGGAGTGGAAGGCGGTCTCTGCTTCGAGTCCCTTCCCGGGGTCCCTCCAGGTTTCCCCTCGGCCAAGGATCTGCTGGATTCCTTCCTCAAGGCCAACTTTCCGGCCTTCGAGCTGTCGGAGCGGGAGAAAATAACCCTCGCCTTCCACGAAGCCCTCGCGAATGTGGTTGAGCACGCGCTCCCGCCTGCGGGAGGGACCTGCAATCTCCGCTGGAGATGTGTGGAAGATTTCCTTTCGCTGGAGTTCTTCTATACAGGCCCCGACTACGACTGGGCCTCGCTCCGCAGCTCCGAGGTGGGGAGCCTTGCTGATTCCGGTTACGGCAGGTTCATAATGCAGGAGGCCATGGACTCCGTGCTGGTGGCGGAGGGTTTCCACGGAAGGAAGCGCCTGGTGATGTGCAAGCGGATTCCGGGGGGAGCAGTCAATGTCTAGCGAAGGATCTGTCGAGGCCCTCGGCGATGGAGTCTGGAGGATAAGCCAGACCCTGCCAGGGCTCGGGCTTGTGTTTAATTGCTACCTTCTCGAAGGGCAGTATTCCTGGTGTCTCGTGGATGCGGGGCCGGCTTCGGTAGGGGGGGGACTCGTGCATGCCCTGTCCGGGGTCCTCAAGCCCTCGGACATCGGCACCATAATCCTCCTCGACGACAGCCCTTTCGCCCACTCGGCCCTCCCGGCCTGGAGGAAGGCCGGTTTCCATGGAGTCGTCATAGCCGACCTGCGGGTAGCCAAGGCCCTCGGCCAATCGGGTTTCGGCAGCGACCTCCGCTGGATAAATGACATTGAAAGCCGGGTGTTTCCAGGTGACAGGCGCGAACTGAAGATTCTCCGCCCGGCGCGACCCACGGGGAGGCTCTTCCTTTTCAAGGAGTCCGGAGCTTTCCTGTTTTCCGGACAGCTCGGTTCCTCGCTCCCCCTTCCTGGCTCTGGCACCGAGCTCGGGGGCCAGCTCCGCTTCCGCGACCAGTGGGGCTATGGGGCCGGTCCAGCGCTGAAGGACAGGGTCCCGGCTTTTAGCCTCCTCTGTCCCCGCTTTGGCTCGACCCTTCCCCCCGAGCTGGCTGTCCCGGCGCTACAGCTCGCCGACGACGCAGTCGCTCCAGCTCCTGTTGCCGCTCCTGTTCCAATTTCTGGCACCCTTCCTGTCGCCACCCCGGACGCTGCCGGGATTCCTGGCTCCTCCGATACAGCGGATAGAGGCGATTACGAGCTCAAGGAAATCATGATCACCTCGATCGACTCCGCCCTCCGCGACCCTGTCAGCGGCATGTACACGAGGGTGTACGCCGATTCCTTCATCCATTCACTCCTCCTGAAAGGCAGTGGTTTCAGCGCTGCCTTTGTCCGCATCGACCGCATCAAGGACCTCAACCGAAGGCTTGGGGCCGGTGAGGTGGACGTCCTCCTCGGCGATTTCGCCAAGATCCTCATCGAGATCGAGACGGAGGGCTTCCTCTTCCGCTGGACCGGTCCGGTGTTCCTCCTGATTCTCGAAGGCGAGGGACCATCGATATTCAGGAGGCTGGAGATCCTTCTCAAGGCCATAGCCGAGGAGAAGCGCTTTGCCATCCCCATCACCGCCTCGATGGCCATCGTCCGGAGCTCGGAACTTGGGGACGATGCCCTGCCCCAGCTCCAGGCCTTTTCCCGAGAACGGCTCAAGCTCCTCGAACGACGGGGTGGGAACGCCATCCTCGACAAGAGCGATCCAGTCTTCGATGAGCGTCCCTTCGTCATGGTCATGGACGCCGATACCCTCTTCCTGGACTATCTGGTGGAGTCGTTTACCCGCGAGGGTTTTCATACCATCGGTGCCGCCCGGGGCGGCCTGGCCCTCGAACTCATGGACGAGACGCGGCCCGAGCTCGTGATCGTCGACCGTTCCCTGCCCCAGTTCGACGCCTTCCAGATCCGGACTCGCATGAAGGCCTCGAGCGATCTCCACGACATCCCCTTCATCCTCCTGACCCTGGGAAAGAACGACGAGATGGTAATTCAGGCCCACTCGCTGGACATCTACCATGTCTTCGAGAAACCGGTCTCCATCGTGGAACTCATCGGCATTGCCAAGAGCCTCCTATCCCGGAGCGAAGATGGCGCCTGACACCGTTTTCCTCCTCAGTTTGCTCATCCTGTTCCTTGCGACAGATCTCGTGGTCTTCATCAGCATCCTTGTCATCAAGTGGCAATCCCGGAGGACCTTCAAGCGGGCGAGGGTCCGGATGCTGAGGATCAACAGGTACATTCTCGAAGCGGATCTCGCGGGTCTCGGCCGCGAGTATGCCTTCGATCCGCTGACCCTCCTGGCGCACATCAGGCATCTTCGCGAGTTCACGACCCTCGGATCGGCCAGCGAGGAGGCTGTCTGCGCCTTCCTGGCCTCGTGCGACCTGGCTGCCCTGGCGGCCAGGCTCCTCCGCTCGCCCTGGCTCCACCGGCGCATCAAGGGCTACCTCATCCTCGGCCTCTCTCGCGGGCAGGGAATCCAGAAGCGGCTTCTTGCAGCCCTCGGCAGGGAGCGGCGGTCCTTGGGCAGGCTTGTGTGCCTGAGCCAGGTCGCGAAGCAGGGCGACACCCCTGACTTCCCGACCCTGATCGCCTGCCTCGAGAAGGGCGCGCCTTCCCGGCGATCCCGCGAGATCATGACCCTCACAGCACTGGCGACCATGCTTCATGAATGGTTTGACTCAACCGAGCTTCCGACGGGAGAAGCGGCGCTGGCCCTGTATCTCATGACCGTGAACGCGAGGCCTGTCGCGGCTGATTGGGACCGACTTGCAGGCCTTGCCCTGGAGCGGGCTGACGGGATTGGCGAAGGGGCTGCCGGGCTTCTCTCGGAACGCTTTCCTGCGAAGCGGTTCATCGCCGCCTTCCGCGATCGCCCCGAGCTTCGCTTCCGCCTGCCCATGGCACGCCTCCTCGGGCAGACCCTCGCGCCCAGCTCGCTCGACGAACTCGACCCCTGGTTCTCTGATCCCGCCCTCCGGGAGGCGGGCATAGCCGCGGCGCGAGAGGTGCTGCGCTACCATCCTGGCAGCGATCTGGTCTTCCTGCACTTTATCGGTACCGACATCGACAGCCCCAGGGCTTCTGCCCTGAGGGCTTCTGCCCTGAGCCTCGCCCTCGAATATAGGCTGCCCGCCCTCCTGTACCATGCCGCGCTGCCCATCGATCCCCGTCTTCGCTCGATGATCCGCCACCTCCTTGACCAGGACAGGGCGGGCATCCTCGTCGAGGTCCTTTCCGACATGCCCCCCACAGGGTTGCGGGTCGTCTTCCTGGACTTTCTCAGGGAGGAGCTGGCTTCCCGTCCACAGGCAGCCTCCTTCCTGTCAAGGCACCTCGACACCGAGCTCAGGGCAGCCCTCGACCTGGGCCCTCCCGAGCCCGAGGAAGATCGTTCGAACATACCGGTCAAGACAAGGGACAAGGCCTACCTCGCCTTCCTCGTGCTCGCTGGCCTGGCATTTTTTCCGGCGTATTTTGCCATATCCCGGTCCAATGAGCTGCCCTGGCTTTCACCTGCGGAGATCCTGTACCGCTTTCTCTTCGACTTCCAGTTTGCCTTCGCCTACTACACGCTTGCGATCAATGGGATCTACCTCCTCCTCCTCCTCCTGTCGACCCTCCGCATCGGGTCGGAGGCCCGGCTCTGGGAGAGCGACCTTACCAGGATACTCGCGGGCCCAGGCATCCTCCCGACAATTTCCCTCGTCGTTCCGGCCTACAACGAGGAAGCAAACATCGTCGAGAGCGTCAACAGCCTCCTGTCGCTGAGCTATCCCTCCTACGAGATCATCGTGGTCAACGACGGATCCTCCGATGCCACCATGCATGCCCTCATCAAGGCCTTCGGGCTCGAACCCTCGGGCTCCGGAGCCGAGGGCATCCTGCCAAGCATGCCCGTCAGGACAGTCTACCGCTCGCCCTCCCTGCCCAAGCTCAGGGTCATCGACAAGGCCAACGGCGGGAAGGCCGATGCCCTCAACGCCGGGCTCAACCGGGCGACCGGCGACTACTTCTGCAGCATCGATGCCGACTCCATACTCGATCCCCAGTCCCTCATCCGGGCCATGTTCCAGGTTGTCGCCAGCGACCGGGATGTAATCGCAATTGGTGGCAACGTATTCCCCGTCAATGGATGCCTGGTCGAGCACGGCCACCTCCAGGAGATCAGGATTCCCCAGGAGCCACTGGCGCGCTTCCAGACCATCGAATACCTCCGCTCCTTTGTCGGAGGCAGGCTTGGATGGACCCTCGTCGATGGCCTCCTCATCATCTCGGGAGCCTTCGGGCTCTTCCAGCGCAACGCCGTGATGGAACTCGGCGGCTACCTCACGGGCAAGGGTGCCTGGCGGCGCCAGACGGTCGGCGAGGACATGGAGATCGTCGTGCGCCTCTCGCGGAAGGATCGAGAGGAGGGCCGGCATGGCAAGGTCGAGTACGCCTACAACGCCAACTGCTGGACCGAGGTACCGGAGAAGACCAGGGCCTTCTGGAAGCAGCGCGACCGATGGCAGCGTGGCCTCATGGAAGTGCTGGCCATGCACCGTGGCATGGCCTTCCGGCCGCGCTACGGGGCCCCGGGCATGATCTCGATGCCGTATTTCCTCGTCTTCGAGCACATCGGTCCCTGGCTCGAGACCATGGGCTACCTCGTCCTCGTCGTGGCTGTCATTTTCAACCTCATCGACCCATTCATTCCAATTGTGATATTCGGGATCGCCCTGGCCTTCGGCATCCTCATCTCCATCGCCTCCGTCCTCCTCGCCGAGCGGCAGATTATCTACTTCCGGCCGCGGGAGTTCCTCATGATCCTGTCGATCGCCATCGTCGAGAATTTCGGCTACCGGCAGGTGACGAGCATGGGGCGCGTCGTCTCGAGTTTCATGTTTTTCTTCGTGGACAGGGGCTGGGGAAAATCCCACCGCAAGGGCTTCAAGACGGACAGGGCCGCGCCGGAAGCGCCAGCGCCTGCGGCCGCGCCTGCAGCAGCCGTCCCTGCCGCGGCGGCCGCGACCGAAGCGCCAGGAGCCACAGCCCAGGGGGCTGACTCATGAGGTTTCGCAACCTCATTTACTTCACCCTTCCCCTGGTCGTGGCCCTGGTTGTCGTCCTGGAGTGGGGCATCGCGCTCCTCCTGGGCCCCAAGCCAGAGCTGGCCTACTCATTCACGGGGCTGGATCGATCCTCCAAGCTGCTGCGAGAGGCTGCCCGCGCCTCTGGCGTCGCCTTGTTGCGCCCGCGGCAGGGCCTCGAACAGGGTCTCGAGCAGGGCCTCGACAGGCCAGATCTTGAGTTCTGGGACGAGGGCTTCCGCCCCCGCGCGGAAAAGCTGCCCGGAGGCGGTCCGCCCTTCAAGGAGCTGGAGCTGCTCAAGGATCTGGCCCTTTCAGGTTCACGCGTAGTCCTCGGCTACCATGCCTTTGCGGATACCGCATCGGAGGCAGGCCGCATTGCCCTTGCCGATGCAGGCGGCCTCCGCATGTCCGGATGGATCGGCGCCTACCTCCTGGGACTCGATCACAGCGCAACCGTCTCCAGCAGCCTGCACGAAGCCTGGGAAGCCCAGAACGGCCGGCCCTGGGACCTCAAGGGTGATGGCATCCTCCTGCAGAACATCCAGGACGGCAGGGTTCTCGTCCTCCTCCGCGGCAGGGAACTCGGGAAGGGCGCGCTGCGCGTCCGGGGCGCAGGGTCCGAGGGAACCTTCGCAGGCTGGTTTGTCATAGGTGAAGCCCTGCCAGGCGCAGCGCTGCGGGCTTCCTTTGTCATGGATCTTCTGGAACCCGGCAAGGAGCTCCTGGCTGGCGTGGGCCTCGGCGCGAGCTTTCCGGCCTTGATGGAGAAGGACTTCGGAAAGGGGAGGATCTGGTCGCTGGCGGGGGATTTCCTGAGCTCGGTGCAGGCTCCCCAGCTCATGGGCCCCCTCCCTTCCCCCCAGATCGACAAGGCGCGGAGCCTCGACAGCCCCGACAATGCCCTGGCCCACTTCCAGCGCGTCCTCGTTCCCCTGGTGGGGCACATCCTCTCTGAGTCCCGGACCACCGCGAAGGTCAGCCCCGCGACAGCTTTCAGGAGCGGACGGCACTTCATCGAACGAAAGGGTGCAGACGATGTCTGGAAGCCCTGGTTCGTGCAGGGTGTGGATCTCGGGGCCTCGGTGCCCGGTGGCTGGGCTACCGAGCCCCCCACCGACGAGGAAACCTGGTTCAAAGCCCTCGAAGGCATCGCGGACACCGGCTTCGATTCGGTTCGGGTTTACACCCTCCTCCCGCCGGCCTTTTACCGCGCCTTGGTCCGATTCAACAGCTCGGGAAAGGGCTGTCTCTGGCTCTTCCAGGGAATCTGGCTCGACGAGGATGCGCCTGACCACGATCTTCTCGACCCGGCCTGGAGCGCCAGCGCCTTGCAGGAGTGCCTTCGTGCCGTGGATGCCCTCCACGGCAGTGCCACCATCGAGCCCCGCGTGGGCAAGAGCTGGGGCGAGTATCGGATCGACGCCAGCCCCTGGCTGGCTGCCTTCCTCGTCGGCCGAGAACTCCTGCCCGAAGAGGTCGAGGCCAGCTCCCGGGCCCACCCCTACTTTCAGTGGTCAGGCGGGCACTTCGCGGTCACTCCAGGGTACCCCGTCGAAGCCTTCCTCGCCTCCCTCGCCGATGCTGTCCAAAGCCGGGACTCAGAGGGTTTCGGAACCTCGCGCCCCATCGGCCTGGTCTCCTGGCCCACCCTCGATCCCCTCCGTCATCCCTCCGAGTGGGAACGCTCGCCCTCGGCCAAGGCCCCCTACCACGACCGGGCCTCGATCGACTTCCGCGTCATCACCGCGGGGCCCGAGGAGTCCCCGGGCTTCTTCACGGCCTTCCACGTCTATCCCAATTACCCTGATTTCCTCATCCGTGAAAAAGCCTACGACATCCCCGACCCCAGCGGCATGGAGCGCTACGGAGCCTACCTCGACGCACTCATTGCAGTCCTTCCGCCGGTGCCCTTCCTCGTGGCCGAGTTCGGGCTTTCCACCGGCTACGGCACAGCCCACATCCACCCCGAGGGCCTCGACCACGGCGGCCTCAGCGAGGCTGCCCAGGCCACGACCCTCGGCCTGATGTGGAACACGGTAGCGAAGCGGGGGGCGGCAGGCGGCATGGTCTTCGAGTGGTCCGACGAGTGGTCAAAGAAGACCTGGACCACCGAGCCCTTCATGATCCCCTCGCAGCGGCACGACCTCTGGCACAACACCGTCGATCCAGAACAAAACTATGGCATCATGGCCTGGGAGGACGCCGCTCCCTTGGCCTGGCATGACTCTGGTATGGGACTCCGTACCGCGATGGACTCGGCCTTTTTCCACATCGAGCTTCCGGCCACCGACCTCAGTGGCTCCGAACTCATCGAGATCGGCATCGATACTGTCCCTGCTGCGGGCCAGGGCCGTCTCGATCCCGGGGGACCCCTCTCGCCCCAGGGTTCGGAGTTCAAGGTCTCGATCCAGCGCGAGGGCAACACCATCGTCTCGGCCCGCCTCCTGGTCGCCGCCGGCTACGACCGCGGTTCAGGCTCCCTCCTCCCGAGGTCCGCCCTGGATGGGAACTACAGAGGCATCAGTGCCCTCGTGAACAAGGCCATCAAGACCCGCGAGGGCAGGAGCTTTCCCGCGCTCCGGGAAAACGGCAGTACACTGTCCATCGACAGCGCCTCGGGGCCGGGACTTGTCGGAATCGATGCCACCGGCCTGGTCCACCTCCGCCTGCCCTGGTCGCGGCTCAACTTCTCGGATCCCTCCTCGGGGATGGTCCTCCTCGACGGCCGACGGGCTGAAATCCTGCGCGACATTTCCCTACCGGACAGTATTGCTACGATCAGGGTCGATTCGGTAGGGGTCTGGGTCCTGCGCCAGCCTGGCGGCTTGCCCGGGGGGATCGCCGCTTCAGAACCGACCTTCCTCCCTGGCCCCTACCTTTCCTTCCGCAGCCCCCTGTCTGGATGGGGGAGCGTTGCGGTGAAGCAAAGGCCCAAGTTGGCCCTGGCGGAACTCAGGTCCTTCCTCGGCTCCTTCGAGCCTCTTGCCCTCTCACCCTGGCGGGATTAGATGACGAGGCCGGCAGACCCTGAGTTCCGCCGGCGCTCTCCGGGCTCGGCGGTGGAGAGTGGGCACTGCCGGCCACCCAGCGCCGCCGGCCTCCGTGTCTTAGGTGAAGAGGATGGCGTCGATCGAAAGCGGGCCTGCTCCGGTCAGGGCCAGGGCGAGCGCCGCGGCGATGATGAGGAGCTTGTACTCGTAGCCGCCTGAAGTGCTCCAGTAGCCCTTCTTGATGTGGGAAGAGAAGATGGCTACGAGCATCACAAGTACCATGACGCCGGCAGAGACCGGGGTGAGGAAGCCGGCTGCGATGCCGAGGCCCGAGGCAAACTCCCCTGCTCCGGCAAGAAAGGCGAAGAGGGCGCCAGGCCATCCCCGGCATCAGCGACCGCCTCCTGTCCGAACGCCTGCGAGAGCTCGAGGACGAGGGAATTCTTCTGAGGGAAGTCGGCGAGGGCCATCCCCCGACTGTGTCCTACACCCTCTCTGAAAAGGGCAGGAGTCTCCAGCCCGTTTTCGAGGGCATCAGCAGCTGGGCCCATGACTGGGGCAGGGGAAAAAATACCAAAGCCTAGGCTCTCCGGCGACATAGAGGCGCCCTGCGGCGCCACTACCGTGCGGGCGCCGTCACATCAGGGCCTCAGGGCATGACCGTGAACTCCTGAACGACCTGGATGGCGCTCTCCACCTCGCCCACGCCCGGCACTGTTTTCGCCGCCGCCACTGCCGCTTCGATCGCGGACTGCGTGTTGGAGACCCCGTGCAGCTTGACCCTGCCTGAGCGGACATCGGCCTCGAGGAAGTGGATCGGGAGCCGTTTGCCATAGACTATCTCGGTGACTATCCGCTGTCCGAGAACGAGCTCCCCGGCCCGCGTCGCGCCAGACCTTTCCGACTCGGGGCTGATGATGGTCCTGCGGTAGTTGTCGATGACTGCGGCAGCCTCTGCCGGGCTGGGAGTATCGCCGATGGAGATGCAGAGCGAGTACTCGGCCGGGTCCTTCCAGTTCTGGGAAAAGAAGTACTTCTGGAAGCCCGAGCGGTCCCGGTCGCTCTGTTCGATGAACTGGAGGGCGTGCCGCTCATCGCAGCCGAGCTGACCCCGGACCCTCGCAATTCTTGCAGCCATGGGAGCTACGACGCGCACGGTGAGGGCGTGGGGCAGGCCCCGGAGCAGGGCTGTCGCGCCCCTGCCTACGATGACGCAGTCGCCCGTGGCCGCTTCCTCGAAGATGACCGACTTGAGATAGTGGAGGTAGTCGTCCCGCTCCTGGGAGAGCGAGGCCCAGAGCCCTGGTTTGCGCTCGTCGTACTTGCGACGCTTGTCCTCGCTCACACCGAAGTCCGCGAGCCGCTTTTCGAGCCACTCGCGGTCTACCAGCCTGAAGCCTGAAAGGGAAACGAGCTCTCGCGCGACCTCTTCACCGAGCGCAGCGAATTCCCGAGCGATGGCGATGATGGCCATGATTGCCTCCCTTGTAGTCCTTGTTTTACCATAGGCTTCGGAACCCCTGCTGTCAAACCTGGGATGGCCGAGCGAAGGCCCGAAGGAGGTCTGGCGGGCATGATGGCCACATTTCCATTCCTAATCTACGAGCATCTCCATAATTACCTTTTTTATTTTCCTTATTTCCTTTTCCTTTATTTTCCCTAGTTTCTTGATTGCCCTTCTTTTGTCTATGACCCTGATTTGATCAAGTACAACCCATCCCTCTTTGCCTTCAAATAGTATCCCCACTCTTGATGGGTAGCTATGGGATTTCGTCGTCAAGGGTGCGATAAGGACAGTACCAATATTTTCATTCATCTCATCAGGAGAGATGACTACACATGGCCTGGTCTTTTTCATTTCATAACCAATGGTTGGATCAAGATTGATCAGGTAGACCTCATACTGATTCATTCTACCATTCCCACTCTTTGTCACTCAGATCCAGGCTATCATTGATGAGTAGTGCATCATCTCCTTTTTCACTCATTTTCCTGAACTTTTCTGCCCATTTCTCCCTTGGCTTATTCTTTACTGGCTTTAGAATTATCTCATTATTCGTGACTTCCATCTCGAGCTTATCCTCTATCTGGCATTGATCAAGAATGCTCTTGGGAAGTCGTATGCCTTTTGAGTTTCCGACCTGTACCAACGACACAAGCATAGTGTC
Source organism: Rectinemataceae bacterium (assembly GCA_049317365.1). Classification (GTDB taxonomy): domain Bacteria; phylum Spirochaetota; class Spirochaetia; order Treponematales; family Rectinemataceae; genus CAIJMU01. The sequence goes on from JBMOIK010000021.1 coordinate 17,288, forward strand.
CTCCCTGTGCCTACATGGTAATCACTTGCTATTTTTCTGTCAATGGCATTTCTTCATCTTGTCCACGCCAAGGATGGCGCGGACATGGTCAACCCGAGGCGGCAATTGAAGAAGCCCCACCGGTCCCCGCCGGTCTGCCAGCGCAGAAGTCTGCCATCGTGCTCTGCCCAGCGCGCTGGCAGCAGGCCCGCCTTCCGGGCTACAGTCCCCGCATGGAACGACTTGGAGCCCTGGCGGCCTTTGGCACCGCCATTTTCTGGACCGCCTCGGCCCTCACCTTCGAGGGGGCAACCAGGCGGGTCGGGGCCCTTGCGGTCAATTTCTACAAGGTCGTCGGGGCCTTTATCCTTCTGGCGGTCGCGGGCCTGGTTACACGCGGGCTGGCCTTCCCCGTGGACGCAAGCCCTCGCAATTGGCTCTATCTATCCCTCTCTGGCCTCATCGGCTTCGTGGTCGCGGACTACTTCCTGTTCAATGCCTATGTCCATATCGGCTCGCGGGTGACGGTGGTCTTCCAGGCCCTGACGCCGCTTTTCACCGCCGCCTTCGGCTGGCTCATCCTCGGCGAGACCATGCAGTGGAAGGGTCTCGTCGGAATGGCGGCCGTGGTGGGCGGAATCATGGTGTTGGTTGTTTCGCGCAACGCGGTTAAGCCGGAGGCCGGCCTTCGGAAGGTTCCGGCTCCCGCCCACGCCGTCAAGGGCTACGTGTACGCCTTCCTGTCCTCGGTGTTCCAGGCCCTCGGCCTCATCGTATCCAAGCTCGGCCTCGACGGCATCGGGGCCGTACCCGCCACGCAGATCAGGGTCCTGGTGGCGATTGCCGGCTTTGGCCTCCAGGGCCTCCTCCTGGGGCAGGCCCGCAGTCTCTTCGTGGACGCCCCCCGCGACGGCCTCGCAATGAAGCGCATAGCCCTCGGAGCGGTTGTCGGCCCCTTCCTCGGCGTCGTCCTGTCCCTCTATGCGCTCCAGCACACGAACGCCGGTACCGCGAGCACCCTCATGGCCCTCACGCCGGTCCTCATAATTCCACCTGCAGTGATCCTGATGGGACAGAAGGTAGTGCCTGGCGAGATTGTGGGAGCCTGTATCGCGGTGTCCGGGACAGCGCTCTTCTTCCTGGTCTGAGCGCCTTCCCTTACTTGAATCCGAGGGTCATCGATCCGTCCCAGTTACTGGGTGGATTCAGGCCGTACTCCTCGCAGCGTTCCAGGTACAGGCCGCAGAGGAAATCCTCTGGGCAGAGTTCCCTCGCCTCCGAGAAGTACTGGGATGCCGTGTGCCAGTTGCCGAGCCTGAACATGCTCAGGCCCTTCCGGTAGAGAAGGTCGAAGTCGGGAGCTGCGCTGCTGCCTTCCTGGATGGTGTGGAATACTGTCGCTGTAGTCTTGCCCTTCACGCGCGCACAATCGACCTGGCGGACCAGGAGGGATCGTTGTGCAGGGGCGGCGTCGCCGGCTCCGCTTCCAGCATCGCTGCCAGCCGCAGCGGCTTCGCTGTCGCCGGTCGGCAGGCCCTGGGCCTCGATCGATTCGCGGAACCCGTCGGTGAAGAGGATCCGCGTACGATAATGCTTGCACAGTGATTCCAGGCGGGCTGCCAGGTTGATGATGTCGCCGATGGCCGTGTAGTCGAAGGAATCGCGGCTGCCTATGTTGCCGACGATGGCCTGGCCCTCGTTCAGGCCTATGCCCGCGCGGTAGCCCCCCGGCGGATAGTGGATGTCCATCGCCGGCAGGAGGGCCAGCTCCTCCTGGATCTCGATGGAGGCGGCGAGGGCGCGCCTGGCGTTGTCCAGATGGCTGACCGGGGCTCCGAAGATGGCGAAGACCGCGTCCCCGATGTACTTGTTGATCGAGCCGCCGTGCTTGCGGATGATCCGGGAATAGAGGCCGAAATGGCGGTTCAGGAACCTGACGATGTCGGAGGGATCGTTCGCCTCGATGTAGTGCGAGAAATTCTGGATGTGCGAGAACAGCGCTACGATCTGCCGCTTTTCTCCCGTCAGGAGGGATGCGTCCGAGTGCTTGCGCAGGAGTTCCTCGATCACGACATCGGGCAGGAAGCGGGAGAAGATGCGGAACATTTTCCGTTCGGCCTTGGCGAGCTTCGCCCCTGAGTCCGTGACAGCAAGCGCGGTATCAAGGATCCGCAGCGCCTGGACAAGGAGGTCGTGGATGAGGGTGTTTTCTTCGATCCCCAGCACCCAGACCTCGCCTCCGGTTTGGGGCAGGGGGAGATGGAGCGGATTGCCGTGTGCGAAGGACAGGCCCGTCTCGGGGTAGCTCGAAGCCTGTTCGATCACCCCGACTGGCTTCCCGTCGGGATCGGGGCCCATGGCCTCCAGCAGCAGGGGAACCTGGGCCCGGGCCTCGGCAACGTTGAGTGAGTTCAGGCGCGAGATGCCCTGCACCCTGATGCCGATTGCAGTGATGGGGAAGATTCCGATGAGGGCTGGGGCACCAGCCTCCAGGACGGCGGCCCTGTCCTTGGCCCCCGAGACAGCGCCCAGGAGTCTTCCTTCCAGGAAGGGCGACAGATTGAGCCGGGCTTCTTCGATCGCCGATTCGGCGAGGGCCTGGCCAAGGAGGGCAGCGAAGTCCCCATGTTCCTGCTCAGGGAGGTCCTTGGGCCGAAGCCGAGCCGAAATTTCCTCGGCGAAGGCCTCGAGCTCAAGGCTGCCTTTTACCGACCAGCTGAAATCCAGCTCGTTCAGGAAGGCCTTTGTCTGGCTGGTAGCCGTGGAGAGGATGGCCATGACGGGAAGGAAGCCCTCGGGGCAACGCTCCCTGAGTGCGGTGAGGACCCGGTAACCCCTGCCTTCCTCCCAGATGGGATCGATCAGGAGGGCGTCAGCATCTTCGGGCTTATCGACATACAGCCAGCCAGCGGTTGTCAGTGCCGGGCCGATGAGGGCCGGGAAATAGGCTGACGAATCCAGGCAAAGGAGGCGGTTCACGGGACTACTTTCCCGAGAGCTACTGTCCCGTGGGCTGCTACAGCAGGGGCGCCGACCCCGGCTGCCTCGCGGGCTACCGTGTACACGTGAAGGGGCTCGGTGCCCTCCTCTTCAATCAGCCCGAGGTCGCGGAAGGCGAGATCGCTCGCACTTACTTGGCTGCGCACATCGTCGGAGAGCAGGATGTCAACCTTGAAGGCCTTGGTGGAGGATTCCAGGCCCTCGGCGATTTCGATGGTTGAGCCGATGACCGTGAAGGCAGTCTTCGCGTCTGATCCGAGGTAGCCCATCACCACTTCCCCAAAATGAATTCCGATGCCGATCCGGTAGGCTCCCCCGTCGAGTTGCATCCCCTTGATATCGACACTGGGAAGGGCCTCCATCATCGAGAGGGCTGCGCGGAGTGCGGCTTCGCAGGGCGCCTCTGCGCTGGCGTTGAGGCCGAAGACGGCTACGATCGCATCGCCGATGAACTTGTCCACCATGCCACCATTGGCGGTAATTGGAGCTACCATGGCGTCGAAGTGATGGTTGAGGAAATGGACAACCGCCTCGGCGCCGTTCCGTTCCGTGATTGTCGTAAAGCCCCTGATGTCCGAAAACAGGATCGCGATCTTCTGGCGCCGACCCTCGTCCTGGCGTCCTTCCTGGTCGTCCGCGAGGAGTCCCTCGATGACCGATTCCGGCAGGAACTTGCCGAAGAGCGAACGGAGCGAGAGGAGGCGGTTGGCCAGGGCCTGGTCGCGGCGCATGCTTCCGATAAGCGGACCCATACGCCCGGCCAGGACCTTGAGCCGCAGTTCCATCAAGGCGGTGAAGTAGTGGTTGCTGGTGCTGCCGACATGGACGGTGCCGAGGAGCTTCCCGTCAGTGCCGGCGAGGGACTGCGACCAGTAGGAACTCAAGGGATGCTGGTCCTTGGAAACGATCTGCCTGCTGTCGAATTCGAGGTACTCGATTTCCATGGCTTCGAGATCGACAAAGCGGTCGGTTTCCAGGAAGTCCTGCCGGCAGAAGTGGAGGAAGTACTCACAGTCCGACTTGGTCAGGCCCGGTCCCGCAAAGATGGCGATTTCGCCCTTGGGACGCCCATGGAGCATGAACACGATGATGTCGGGGTCCACGAGGAGGGCAAAGGCATCATGGAGGTGCTTGAGCAGACCGGAGGGATCGGCGCGCGTGGAAAAGGCCTTGGACAGGTTGCGGTACAGGCTGGCGGTGAAGGCAGGGTTGTCGGAGAGGGCAATGAGATCGGTACTTTCTTCTCCGGCCTTGCTGCCCCTGTCCTTGGCCGCGGAGATCGCCGTCGCCAGGTCCGGCGATATTGCCGCGAGGCCTGGATGGAGGAAGGGGATGGCCGCGTTGTGGCAGACAAAGACATCGAGGGGATTCACTTCCTTCGCCCAGCCGGCGAAGGTCGTACCGCGGGAGCCGAGCTTCAGCCTGAGCCGGTCGAGCAAGGGAAGGAAGCCCTTGGTTCCCGGCCCCTCGATCACGACGAGCTCAGGAGGAAGGCTGAGCCCATCCAGGGTTTCGGGATTGAGGGTACGCTCCAGGACCTTGATCTTCGCAGAATCCCGGTTCCAGGCAGAGGGCCAGCGGGCGGGGTCTCCAAAAAACACGACATTCATGTCAGGCCTGCTCGAGAAGCCTGCGGATGTCGCGGAGGATCTCGTGTCTGTCGAAGTCGGCCTTGCGGCAGAAATCGCGGATGCCGATGGCCCGGAAGCGCTGTTCCACTTCGCCGTTCCGTTCGGCGATCATGGCCATGACAGGCACCTTCGCGTATTCCGGCTCCTTGCGGAGATTCTCCACCAGGGTGACGCCATCCATGCGTGGCATGTCGTCGTCGCTGATGATGAGATGGAAGTATTTCTGGTGAAGGAGCTCGAGGGCCGCTATTCCGTCTTCGGCGACATCGACCGTGAAACCACCCTCGGTGACGACCCTGGCCAGGGTCTGCCGGGACATCGGGCTGTCGTCCACGATGAGGATGTTGCGGCCGCTCAAGTCGCTGCTCTGGTAGCGCCGCCGGAACTCGATGGAACGCAGCCGCCTGATGTGCCCGAGGATGGAAGGAATGTTGAGTATTGGTACGAGGTTGAATTTCTCGTCGTAGACGAGGCCCTGGACTTCCTTCATGATCGAGAGGTTGTCGGGGATCTTCTTGTAGCCCAGGGTTGCGTAGCGGATGATGGTATCGAGGATGATGCCCCAGGTCTCCCCGAGGAGGGAGATGACGGCCATCTGCTCCACGTCCTTGTGGAGGGCTTCC
>JBMOIK010000022.1:0-22268 GCA_049317365.1 Rectinemataceae bacterium
CCGGCATCGTGAATTCTCGACGGGCATCATCGGCGACCTGCTCGTGCACGTCATGTCGCCGCTGGTGCTCGCGATCGATCGCGGCTCGCCGACGCGTGTCGTGGCGTCGGGCGGGCATGTGGTCGACAAGGCAATAGCCTCCCTCGCCTCCGAGGAGCTGGGCGAACTTGCGTGCGATCAGCCTGAACTGGCCCCAGTCGTCGGGTCCCGTCCATGCGAGGCAGTAGCGGTGCCCCTCGGCCTCGGGCAGGAGGTTGCTCGCCACCACGGGAATGCCCGCCTCGTTGATGCGGCGGAGGAGGGCCGTGCCCTCGGCGGTGTTCTCCGGCACGAAGACGATGAGGTCGGGCCGCGAAGCGATGGCCCTGTCGACAAGGGCCGCCTCGATCTCGGAATCCCACTCTGAATGGGCGATCTCGAGGGAAATGCCGAAGCGCTCGGCCTCGCGGGCCATGCCAAGGTCATAGCCGGTCATGTAGGGGTGGCCCTCGAGGTGATGGATGGCGATGACGCGCTTGCCCGCAGGGCCGTCCCTCGGCGAGGCTGGAAGGCCGGCCTTGGCCACCCCCCAGCCCGCGTATTCAAGATCGTACCAATGCCTATCATCCGTCTCGGGATAGATCTCGGGATACTCGGGGCGGGAAGGGGCCGATGTGCGGCGTGTGCCCCAGAGTCGTATTTCTTCGGCCATCTTCGGTCCTGGTGGGCGCAGAGGCGCGCCAGATGCTTGAGGATTGTATCGCGCCGGGAACCCATGTCAACCGAGCATGGATTCCCGGCCAGGCCTGGGCCAGTACCATTCCGGGCCTTTTTGCCCGATTGAAGGAGCTTCCCCCGATTCCCCGGTCAAAAAGCTCCAGAGGCGACAAGAACGACAAAAAAAACGCAATCCTTTCCAATACAAGAGCGGCGATGTCCTCCAGGATGGCTCAAATTCGTTCTTCAGGGAGGAGACATGGCCGCCAAGGGTTCATATATCATCGTAGGTGAGAATATCCATTGCACAAGGATCAGGCTCAGCTCGGGGAAGTTCGTCGAAACCGATGCTGCGGGGAGGAGCTGGCTCCTCTTCAAGGATGCCGGGGCTCCGGCGAAGTTGCCCATACCCCGGGCCTTCACCGATTCCGACGACTGGAAGGCCGGGAAGATCCGCCACGTCGCGGCTGCCATCTGGCAGGGACTCAGGGGCGATGCCGAGGGCAGGGCTGCCGGCGAGCGCTACATGGCAGCGATGGCCCTGGAGCAGGAAACCGCGGGCGCCTGGTTCCTCGACGTCAACGTGGATGAGTTCAGCATGGATTTCAAGGAGAAGGTCCTGGCCATGGAGTGGGCGGCCGGCGTCATCCAGCGGCACTCCTCCGTACCCCTCAGCATCGACTCCTCCGATTCCCGCATCCTGGAGGCCGGGCTCGCGGCCTGCGACAAGGCCAAGGGCCGCCCGATGGTGAACTCCGTGTCCCTCGAACGCGCCGCGATGATACCAATTGCGGCCAAGGCGGGAGCGGCGGTGATCGCGGGGGCCACCGGCGCCGAGCGCATGCCGGAGAGTGTCGAGGAGCGGCTGGCGAACACGAGGGAGCTGCTCGGACGGCTCGCCGCCGCCGGCATCGCCCTGGCCGACACCTACCTCGACCCCCTGGTCATGCCCGTCTCGGTCGACACCGGCAATCCCGGGCGCTTTTTCGAGACGGTGAAGGCCCTGCGCGCCGAGCATGGAAGCGCAGTGCACTTCGCGCCTGGACTCTCCAACGTGTCCTTCGGCCTCCCCAAGCGCCCCGTGATCAACCAGGTCTTCGCCAGACTCTGCCTCGAACAGGGCTGCGACGGCGGCATCGTCGATCCAGCCCAGATCAACGACAGGACCCTGTCGCAACTGGACCTTTCCGCGGGCATCAACGCCCTGGCCCGCGACCTCCTCCTTGGCAAGGATGAGTACGGGATGGAGTGGATCGGCGCGAGCCGGGAATGACGGAATAAGGGGAGCATCGACAATGGGACGTTTCGAAGAGGCCCTCCTCGCAGGGAAGGAGTTCGTGATCACCTGCGAACTCATCCCCGGACGCGGACACAGCGGCAAGAGCATAGAAAACATCCTCCGCTTCGTGGAGGATATCAAGGCCTGCCCCGATGTGCATGCCCTGAGCCTCACCGACAACGCAGGCGGCAACCCCGCCCTGACCGCAGACGTGCTCGGCAAGGAGATCCTCGACCTCGGCATGGATATAATTGTCCACTTCGCCTGCAAGGACATGAACCGCAATTTCGTGGAGTCGCGCGCCTTCGCCCTCCAGCGCACCGGCGTGACCAACCTCCTCGTCGTCACGGGCGACTATCCCGTCGCGGGCTTCCTGGGCCTGCCCAAGCCGGTCTTCGACATCGACTCGGTGAACGCCCTCCACTTCCTGACCAGCATGAACGAGGGGCTGGAGATCGCCGGGGCCAAGGGCGCGAATGTCTGCCTCGACACCACCCTGTTCCTCCTCGGCGCTGCCGTCTCCCCCTTCAAGTGGACGGAAGGCCCCTGCGTCATGCAGTACATCAAACTGGAAAAGAAGCTCCGCGCCGGAGCGAAATACTTCATCACCCAGCTCGGCTACGATGCCCGCAAGCACATAGAATTGATCACCTATGTCCGGGGAGTGCTCAAGTCCCCGGTTCCCCTCATCGGCAGCGTCTATGTCCTGTCAGCGGGTGCAGCCGAGTACATGAGCAAGGGCGAGGTACCCGGCTCCTACGTTCCCGAGCGCCTGGTCAAGATCCTCCGCGAGGAGGCGAAGGGCCCGGACAAGGGCAAGAAGGCACGCCTCGACCGCGCAGCCAGGCAGCTGGCCATCCTGAAGGGCCTGGGCTACTCGGGTGCCCACCTCGAGGGTCTCAACCTCAAGGCGGAAGACATAGTCCATATCATCGCGCATTCCAGGGAAGTAGCAGCCAATTGGAAGGACTTCCTGCCCGAGTTCGACTTTGCCCCCCCCGATCCCTATTACTATTTCGAGGGCGGGGAGGTGGCTCGTGTACCTTCGCCGGAAGTGGCCCTGGTGCCTCGCCAGACCCCGGTCCCCGGAATGTACTCGCCGACCTTCTGGGCCATGCGCGGACTCCACAAGGCCTTTTTCCATGAAAACACCCCCGGCTACAAGCTCATGGCCGGGCTCTCACGGGCCATCGACAAAAAGAAGGGCCTCGCGCACGCCTTCTCCCATGCCGAGCACTTCACCAAGCGCGTCGTCCTCGGCTGCCGCTACTGCGACGACTGCGCCCTCTTCGAGACCTATTACATCTGTCCGGAATCCGGCTGCCCCAAGGGGATGCGCATCGGTCCCTGCGGCGGAAGCAGGGTGGACGAGCGCTGCGAGGTCTATCCCGACAAGTACTGCTACTGGAGGAATGTCTACAAGCGGGCCAAGAACCGCCACGAATCGGAAAAGCTCCGCTTCCTCATCCAGCCCCGGGACTGGAGCCTGTACCAGACGAGTTCCTGGCTCAATTACTTCCTCAAGCGCGACCACTCCGGCCATCCCCTGATCCCCTGCTCCGAAAAGGACCAGGAGGAGACCCCGGTGGCAAAGACGTGAACGCGACGAGCGAACCATGAGCCTGCCTGGGTTTGAGATTTTTTCGCTCTACGACGCGGCCCGTGGCCCGTTGTTCCTTGTCGCATGCATTGTGTGTATCCTGGGCCTGGCCTGGCGGATCCTGCGCTTCGCCAGGCTTTCGAGAGCCATTCCAGGCCGGGTGCCGGTCCCCGGGGCAGGCGTCCGGCTGGATGCCACAGCTCTCGACTCCCTGTCCTTCGCAACGCGAAGGGCGCAGGGCCGCACAGAGGCCGACAGGGCCTTCCTCCTTCCAGGAAAAGGCATAGTCAGCCGGATATCCTTCCTCGGGCGCCGCTTCCTCAGGAATTCGAACCTTTCAGGCAATCCGGTAATGACCCCCTTCAGCCTGGCCTTTCACTTCCTTCTGATCCTTGTGCCCCTCCTGTTGCCCGCCCACAATATCCTCCTTTTCCTGGGCCTGGGCCTGTCCCTGCCCGTCCTGCCCGAGCCACTCATGGATCAGCTGACCCTGGTGATCCTCGCAATTGGTCTTTTTTTCGCCCTCCGTCGCATCTTCCTGCCCCGCGTCCGGGCCCTGACGACGGGAGGGGACCTTGTCGTGCTCCTCCTCGTAGCCGCTCCCTTTGTCAGCGCCTATCTGGCCTACCACCAGGCCTGGGACTATCATGGCATCCTGGTCGGCCACATGCTCCTGGGCGAACTCCTGATCGCGGCCATTCCCTTCACCAAGCTGGGTCATATGCCCTTCCTCCTGTTCTCCCGCCTCTTCATGGCCGGAGAGCGGTCGGCGCGGCACGCCGGCCGGCGGTGGGCCGCATGAAAGCAATTCCCACGAAAGCGAAGCCCATGGGCGCCCCTACGGCAGGGCTTGAGGCAAATCCTGCCGTACTGGACCTTGTCAGGCGCAGGCGGAAACTCGTCACGCTCTCCCTTGGCGCCTGCGCCCACTGCGCCCTTTGCGCCCAAAGCTGCTTCAAGTACCGGAACAGCGGCCAGGACCCGACCTATACCCCCTCCTACAAGGCGATCAACACAATTGGAAAGATCGTAAAGAGGCGAGGCAGGCTTTCGCCCGTGGAGTACGGGGAAATCAGGGAGCTGGCCTTCGACAAGTGCGTGCTCTGCATGCGCTGCCGCTGTCCCGTCGGGGTGGATCTCCCCTACCTGATTTCGCTGGCGCGCTCTGCCTGCAGGGAAGCGGGCCTCGAGCGCGGCTACCGGGAAGGGAAGAACGAATGAAGGCGCGCCTTCCGCCCTGGGCCTGCGCCCTGGCCCTCCTCGCTGTCGCTGTCGCGGCCCCCGTATGGGGCCAGGATGCAGGCATCATCACGCTGACCGGGAAGCCCGTGATCACCAAGCCGACCCGGGCTCCCGTCCGCTTTCCCCACGAGGCGCACTGGGGTTTCGAGGGGCTCGACTGCCTGTCCTGCCACCACGAGTTCAAGGACGGCGTGAACGTGCTGGACATGTCAGTCCTCGCAGCCGGCGGCCCCGCGATCCTGTGCGCCACCTGCCACCGCAGCGCCGGGAAGCTCCAGGCCTCCTTCCACCGCCTGTGCATAAGCTGCCATGACGGCGCGGCGAAAAAGAAGAAGCCGACGGGGCCACGGGCCTGCGGCGACTGCCATCAATGGAAATAGTTAGTATGATCGTGGCCTGCCGATCGGCGGGCCACGGAGGGAACGCAACATGATCAAGGCGACACGGAAACCCCTGGAAGAGATATCCTCCTCGGTGAAGGGCTACGGACGGGTCCTCGTGCTGGGCTGCGGGGGCTGTACCTCGGTCTGCCTCGCAGGCGGCCAGAGGGAGAGCCTCGAACTGGCCGACGACCTCGCCCTGGCGGCGCGGGCGGCAGGCTCATCCCAGCACCAGGCCTCTGCGACGGTCGAGCGCCAGTGCAACCCAGTCTTTCTCGGGGAAATCGCCGGGCGGATCGCGGAATGCGACTGCGTGCTCTCAACTGCCTGCGGCGCGGGGGTCCAGGGCCTCTCCGACGCCTATCCGACCCTTCCCGTCTTTCCCGCCCTGGACACCCTCTTCATCGGCGTCGACATCGACGTGGGGCTCTACGAGGAGCGCTGCCGCCACTGCTCCTCCTGCATGCTGGCCTACTCAGGCGGAATATGCCCGGTGACCCGCTGCGCAAAGAGCCTCTTCAACGGGCCCTGCGGCGGAACCCGTGCCGACGGCGGCTGTGAAGTCGGCGAAGGCAAGAGCTGCGCCTGGCTGGAAATCCACGACCGGCTCAAGGCCCAGGGCCGGCTGGCCAGCATCCTCAGCCTGCGCCCGCCGATGGACTGGGTCGATCGGGGTCCGGCAATTCTGGTGCAGCGAGGCTATGAGGAGCGTTATGCGACATCGAAGGTAGCAACACCATGAAATCGGGCAGCAACCTTGAAAAAGTGCTCGAGGCCGGGCACTTCGCGGTAACGGGCGAGATCGGTCCTCCCACCGGTCCTGACATCGAGGCGGTGCATCGCAAGGCCGAGAGCCTCCGTGGTGTCGTGGACGCCATCAACGTGACCGACAGCCAGTCGGCGATGGTGCGCATGTCGAGCATGTCGGTCTCGGCCATAATCGTGCAGGCTGGCCTCGAGCCCATCATGCAGATGACCTGCCGAGACCGCAACCGCATCGCGATGCAGGCCGACATCCTCGGCGCTGTGGGCCTCGGCATCAGGAACCTCACCTGCATTTCCGGCGATCACCAGAGCCTCGGCAACCAGAAGGGGGCGAAGAAGGCCTTCGACCTCGATTCCATGCAATTGCTTGCAGTTGCACGGCGCATGCGCGACGAGCACAGGATCCTCGGCGGCGAGGAAGACTTCCCCGCCGGCGCTCCGCTCTACCTCGGTGCCGCTGCCAGTCCCTTCACTCGTCCCCTCGATTTCCAGGCCCTCCGCCTGGCGAAAAAGATCGAGGCAGGAGCAGACTACGTGCAAACGCAGTGCGTTTATGACATCGGAATGTTCGAGGACTGGATGGCCTCCGTCCGCGAACTGGGGCTCCACAAGAAAATCCGCATCCTCGCAGGGGTCATGCCGCTGAAGTCGGCGGGCATGGCGCGCCACATGGCAGCCAACCTGCCGGGAATCGTGATCCCCGCCGCCGTCATCGAGCGCCTGGCCGCCGCAGCCAAGGGCAAGGGCGGCGAAACCGGGTTGGCCATCTGCGCGGAGACGATCCAGCGCCTGCGCGCCATCGAGGGCCTGTCCGGCATCCACGTGATGGCCATCGAATGGGAGCACCGCATCCGCGAGATCGTGGAGACTGCGGGGCTCCTGCCACGGCCTCTGGTGTAGGCGTACTTCCCTCCTATCCGTTGCCAAAGAGGATCGCCTGCGTATACAAAGAACCATGCATGAGCAGCGCGTTCTCGCCGTGGACCTTGGAGGTACCAAGACTGCGGTCGGGATCGTCGATTCCGAGGGAAGGATAGTGGCCCGTGAGACGGCTCCGACCCCTGTCTCCAGTTTCGCTGCGACCCTGGACCTCATTGTCCGCCTCAGTCGCCTCGTGCTTTCCCGTGCCGGGCCTGCCGGGGGTCTCGGAATGGCCTTGCCGGGCATCGTGGATCGGCACAAGGGCATTCTCCTTCGCTCCCCCTCCTCCGGCTGGATTGATGCACCCTTCGGCGAGGCAGTAGCCGAGGCCCTGGGCCTCCCTGCATCCTGCGACAACGATGTCAACGCCTGCGCCCTCGCGGAGGCCCTCTTCGGCGCGGGCCGCGGCCTCTCGTCCTTTTTCTGGATGACGGTGAGCACCGGCATAGGCGGCGCCGTCTGCATCGATGGCAGTGTCTTTTCCGGAAGCCGCGGAATGGCCGGCGAGGTCGGCCATCTCGTCGTTGCCGAGGGCGGTGCCCTCTGCGGCTGCGGCAATCGCGGCTGCCTCGAGGCTGAGGCTGCCGGACCGGCATGGCGCCGAAAGGCCCTAGCCCTCCTCGATGCAGGTTTTTTTGCACCGGGCCATCTCGGTAGCCTTCCCCGCGAAGAGATAGAGGCCCGTACGATCGCCGAGGGGGCGCGGTCTTCCGATGCCCTCTGCCTCGAGGTGCTGCGTGACGTCGGATCTGCCCTCGCCCGCGGGGTCGCGGCGATCTCCACCATCTTCGATCCTGAAGCCGTACTACTCGGTGGAGGCATCGCCTCGGCCTTCGATCTCCTGACTCCCCACATAGAGCGGGGAGCTGCTGCCCTCAGTTTCCAGGCCCTCGGACCACAGCAAAAACTGCTACCCAGCGCCCTCGGTCGCGACGCTGCCTTGATTGGCGCCGCTGCCTTGGTCCTTCATCACGACCGCCAAGGAGAATCCGCATGATGCATGATTTCAAGGAAGACATTGACAACTATTTCTTTCGGCTCAAGTCCACGATCGACAAGCTTTCCCGCGAAGAGCTTGGCGCCTTCATGACCCTTCTCCTCGAGGCCCTCGAAAAGGGCACGACGGTCTTCATCATGGGCAACGGGGGCTCGGCAGCCACGGCCTCCCACTTCGCCTCCGACTTCAACAAGGGCCTTTCCTGGCAGAAGGCGAGCCGTTTCCGCTTCCACTGCCTCAATGACAACGTGCCCACGATCACCGCCTATGCCAACGATGTCGGCTACGAGGACATCTTCGTCGAGCAGCTCCGGAACCTCCTCCGTCCCGGCGACATCGTAATCGCCATCTCCGGTTCGGGCAACTCGGCGAATGTCATCAAGGCCGTGAAATGGGCCAACGCCAACGGCGGGCGGACCGTCAGCATGACCGGCTATGACGGGGGCGAGCTCCGGCGCCTGGCCGCGAGCGCTGTGCACGTACCAATTGATGACATGCAGGTCACCGAGGACATCCACATGGTTTTCGACCACCTCTGCTACGCGGTCCTCGGCAGGCTCCTGCCTGCGGAAGCGGCCCTGGACTCTGCCGGCGAAGCCGGAGTTCATCGTGCCTGAGGGAGACTTCGCCGCCACCTGTGCAGTCCCGGAGCGCCCGACCTTCCTTGCCGGGACCTCGATAGAACTGCTCCGTACGCCAATCCTCCTCTCCCCGCCGCGCCATGCCCTCTTCGACTTCGACGGCACCCTGAGCCTCGTCCGCGAGGGCTGGATGGAGATCATGGTACCTATGATGGTCGAGTTCCTCCTCCCCTGCGCAGGGAATGGCGAAACGCCGGCGAGCCTCGAGGCCCTGGTCCGTGACTTTGTTTCGGAGCTCACCGGAAAGCAGACCATCTACCAGATGATGCGATTCGTGGAGGAAATCCGCCTTCGCGGTGGGACTCCCCTCGAAGCCCAGGCCTACAAGGACGAGTACCACTCCAGGCTCATGGCGCGCATCGCCGAGCGACGCGAGGGTCTGGCTTCCGGGAAAACCGCTCCCGAGGAGTACCTCGTTCCGGGTTCCCTGGATATCCTGAAAGCCCTGCGCTCGCGCGATGTCGCGATCTACATCGCTTCGGGAACAGACGAGGCTTATGTCATCGAGGAGGCCCGGCTTCTCGGACTCGAGGGCTACGCTCCCGGACGGATCTACGGTGCCCAGAAGGACCATCTGAGCTTTTCCAAGGAAATGGTAATCAGGCGGATCCTCTCCGAAAACCACGTCGAGGGAGCATCCCTTCTTGCCTTCGGAGATGGCTATGTCGAGATCTCCGACTGCAAGGCCGCCGGAGGCATGGCGATCGCCGTGGCCAGCGACGAGGCTGGTCGCTCGGGGAAGGCTGATCCCTGGAAGCGGGGCAGGCTCATCGCGGCGGGAGCCGACCTCGTCATTCCCGACTATCGGGAGGCCGGCACCCTGGTCGACTGGATCTGGAGCCACGTCGGGGCTGCGGCTTTTCCAGAGGGGGCTGCGGCTGTTTCTGAGGGTGCCGCGGCTCTTTCTGAGGGTGCCGCGGCTGTTTCTGAGGGTGCCGCGGCTGTTTCTGAGGGTGCCGGGCCATGATCGAAGCCCTGCGCCATTTCGACAGGGGAAGGTTAGGCGATCTCGTCGCCATCTTTCCCTCTCTCCGCGTCGCGGTGCTCGGCGATTTTTTCCTGGACAAGTACCTGGATGTGGATCCGGCCCTGGCGGAGCCCTCCCTCGAGACAGGACTCCCGGCCCACCAGATCGTGGCGGTACGCCATTCACCCGGAGCCGCAGGCACGGTGGTGTCCAACCTTGCCGCCCTCGGTACCGGATCCATCCGCGCCCTTGGTTTTCGTGGCGACGACGGGGAGGGATGGGAACTCGAAAGGGATCTCCTGGCTCTGGGCGTCGATACGAGCGGCTTATTGCTGGAAACAGGCCGCTGCACGCCGACCTACTTCAAGCCCCGCGACATGGACCGCCCGGGCCTCGCAGGCGAGCACTCGCGCTATGACATCAAGAACCGCTCGCCCACCTTGGCGGAAACCGAAGCTCGGATCATCGCAGCCCTCGACAGGGCCCTTCCCCAGGTGGATGCCCTCATCGTGATGGACCAGGTAGAGGGGCTGGGACAGGGAGTCGTGACTCCCCTCGTCGCAGCGGCGATCATGGAGCGCGTCGCGGGATTCCCCCGCCTCATCGCCTGGGCAGACTCCCGGCGAAGGATACGTTCCTTCCATGGCCTCATCCTCAAGATGAACCAATTCGAACTTTCCGCTGTCCACGATCCGGAGCCAGGTTCCTCGATACCCGACCAGGCCATCGCATCCTGCATCGGGTCAGTTGAGGAGGAGGCCGGGGCTCCGGTCTTCGTAACTGCGGGAGACCGCGGCGTCTGGGTCGGCGGAGACTCACCCTTCCGCGTGCCCGGAGTCGAGGTCGATGCCACGGTCGATCCGACGGGCGCGGGCGACTCCTTCACCGCAGGAGCCGTGCTGGCCCTGGCCGCCGCTGCCTCGCGCGCCGAGGCTGCCCTCCTCGGCTGCCTCGTTGCCTCCATAACCGTCCGACAACTCGCAACCACGGGCACAGCCCGGCCCGATGAGCTCGGTTCGGCCCTCGATCTCTGGCAGGAGCAAAACAATGAATAGGCTTTTCGACCGCACTTCGATCGCCACCCTTCCCCTTTCAAGGCGTGTCAGCAAGCTGGAAATCGATCGGGATGCCGTGGACCCTGCATCCTGGCCCATCTCCCTCTCCCCAGAAGCCCAGGAGGATGTCGCATCGGCAGCAGCCGAGATCAGGCGGTCACGGGCCCGTGGAGCGCCCGTCATCCTCGCCTTCGGTGCCCACGCGATCAAGAACGGCCTCGCCCAGACCCTCATCCGCCTGATGGAGGGTGGCCATGTCACGCACTTCGCGACCAACGGTGCCGGGATCATCCATGACTGGGAGTTTGCCTTCCAGGGAAGCACCGGAGAGGATGTGCGGCGCTATGTAAGCGAGGGGCAGTTCGGCATCTGGGAGGAAACAGGAGCCTGGCTCAACCTCGCCCTCGCACTGGGTGCCTGGCGCGGACTCGGCTATGGCGAGGCAGTGGGGACCATGGTCCAGAACGATGGCCTTACGATTCCGGCCGACGATGAACTGGTCGCGGCGATACGAGCCGGGGCGGAGGATGGCGCAGGGATCCTCAGCCTGTCCCGGGCTGCGGCCGCCGCAGACCTTCGCGAACTCCTGTGCAATGCCGGCCTGGAACCAGGCTTTCTCCGTGTCGACCATCCCCGCAAGAGCGATTCTTTTGCAGCCGCTGCAGTGAGAAATGCCGTCCCCTTCACCTGCCATCCCATGTTCGGGCACGACATCATCTACACGCACCCGCTCAACCGTGGCGCGGTCATTGGGAGGACGGCGGAAAGGGACTTCCTCTCCTTCGCAGACTCGGTCTCGGGCCTCGAGGGCGGCGTCTACCTCTCGGTGGGTTCAGCCGTGATGTCCCCCATGATCTTCGAGAAGGCCCTCTCGATGGCGCGAAACAAGGCGAGACAAGAGGGAAAGCGGATTGAGGATTTCTCCATCCACGTCGTGGACCTGGCCGTTTCGACCTGGGACTGGAAGGCCAGGGGCGAACCGCCCCAGGACGATCCCTCCTACTTCCTCCGCTACTGCAAGACCTTCAGCCGAATGGGCGGCACCATGACCTACACGAGTGCCGACAACCGTTCCTGGCTCGTGGCCCTGCTACGGGCGCTTGAGAACTAGAGCGCCTGCGCTGCGGCGAATGCAAGGACGAGGAGGGATGCAAGAGCCGCTACAGCGATGATGGCCACCTCGTGGAGAAGCTTCCTCGCATGGAGGAAGGAGATCATCGCAATGAGGACTGGCAGGAGGACAAGGGTAGCCCAGGGCAGCAGTCCCGCCTCCCCTCCGACCCTGAGGAGCTCGGCGACCATGGCCAGGACGGTAGAAGCGAGAAGTCCCGAGATGAGCGGGAGGATGAAGGTCCGGAGCGTGGCGAAAACCGGGGCTCCGCTGTAGCGCCGGTAGAGCGCATAGACGGCGAAGAAGGCCAGGCAGGTACTTCCAATTGCGATGATAAATCCCGCCGCCGCCACGAGGAATCCCGCAAGCGCAGACCCACCCGCGCCACGTCCCGCGAACCATCCTATCCCGCTGACCACCTTGACCAGTATGGGCCCCGGAAGGGCGTTGGCGATGGCGATGATCCTGCCGTAATACAGCTCCGGGCTAACTAGCCCCGGGTTCACAAGCCCCGGTTCCACGAAGAAGGAGTCGCCGACAGCGACAAAGGCCTCACCGCCACCGAAGGAACTCAGCGTCGAGGCGAAGGCCAGCGCGGCAAAGCGCAGGGCTGGGGGAAGTTCGCCCGGGCTGCCCCCAGGCAGGGGGCTGCCCGGACCGCCGGATGCCAGGCCGTCTGTCGGCCCCTTTGCTGTAGTTAGTAGTATCGAGGGCCCCGTCAAGGCCAGGGAGATGGCAAGCATAGCCAGGAAAAAGGCCAGGGCGGCACCAAGGAGCTTCCTTCCTCCCGCAGCCGCCTCCTCGCCCGTAGCTGCGATGCCGAGATCCTTGCCGGCGAAGTAGAGGGCGGCAACAGCCATCCCTGCCATGAGAAGGGGACGGAGGAGCGTGTAGTGTGAAAGGAGGCCGTTTTTCCCCGCCATAACCGCAAACACCGCCGCCGTCAGACCAATTCCCAGCCAGCGGTTCCAGCGGGGCCTCCCTCCCGAGGACAGGACCAGGAAGAGAAGGATGAAGAGGAGGTCGAACATAGCGAGATCGAAAAAAGGGTTGCCGAGACTCCGGGCCAGGCCCGGCGAAAATGCTGTAACAATTGCACGGATCTCCTTGCCTCCGGTCAGGAGGAAGGCCATCAGGGTCACGAGGAAGGCCACCATGCCGGCTCCGCGTTTCCGGGCCTCGTCCAGGACGCGTCTCACATAGCGCCAGAGCAGGAAGATTATGAAGGCCGAGACTCCGAAGGCCGTGAACTCCACGTAGCGGAGGAAGCCGGGCCCCATGGCTGAAAGGGCTGCCAGTATCAGGACCGTAGCCAGGGCGCCCGGAAGGCTCACCAGTGCGGCCGCCGCGAAAGCGCCCGCAATCCCTCCCTGGCGGAGGCCTGCGGCCGCGCAGAGCTTGACGGGCAGGGCGCCCGGGGTGATGTTCGCAATTATGACGTCCTCGGTGAATTCATCGCCCTTCACGTAGCCCGCGGAATCGACGACCTCCCGCTCCACGACGGGGATCAGGGCAGAGCCGCCGCCGAAACCGATGGCCCCGATCTTGAGGAAGGTGGAGGCGAAGCCCAGACGGCCTGCCTTCGCGGGTCTGCTCATCGCCGCTTTCCTTTCCCGGCCAGATCGCAGGGCCCCGGGCGCGGCGTGATGGGGAGTGAGGGAGGCATGTCCCGGGTCAGCATGGGCAGGGATTCTCCAAAGGCTCGAAACGCAGGTCAAGTGGTTTGTCAGAACTCCCAGGATCGGCGACACTTGCCTGATGGACAGACAGCCAGAAAGGCATGCAGCCCTCGATGCCCTGCGGGGGCTTACCGTGTTTCTCATGATTCCAGTCAATGCAGGCATGGGCTTTGCATCCATCCCGGCCTGGCTCAAGCACGCACCGGGTGCGGGGCTGCAGTTGGCTGACTTCATCATGCCGGCCTTTCTGGTAGCCCTGGGCATTTCAGGTTCCCTTTCACTCGGCAAGCGGGTATCCCGCGACGGACTGCTGAGGACTTCCCTGCACGCCCTGTACCGCTATGGATTGCTTTTCGCCTTCGGAAGCATCGGCTACTTCCTCGTCTGGAAACAGGGATCCTGGGAAGTCCTGCAAATGCTGGGTGCCACGGGGGCCCTGGCCTTTCCCTTCATGTTCCTGCGACCCCTCCCCAGGATGGCTGCAGCCGTGGCCCTCGCCGCCATGGTCGAGCTGCTGAGACCCGCGTATTTCTCTACAGCCTATCAGGCCTGGTACGACAGCGGACTCGGCGGTCCTGCGGGAACCTTCGCCCTGGCGAGCCTCCCCGTCTTCGCATCCGCCATCGGTGAGCTGATGCGAGGCAAGCCTTTCCGTATCCGCGTCTGGCTCTCCGCAACGACCGGTTCCGGGCTTCTCCTTCTCGGCCTCCTTGCAACGCTGATATCCCTGCCGGACAAGCACCTCCTGTCGCCGAGCTACCTTCTCCTGACCTCGGGTACCGCCTTCCTTGCCCTGGCCATAGTTGAGCTTCCCTGCCAGCGCTTTGGAAACCTGCCCCTCTTCGGTGCCATCGGACGCAATCCCCTCTTCGGCTACATGGCCAGCGGCATCCTGATCCTGGCCGCACGGGCGCTCCTGCCAGCCGACGCCGCTGCCAACGCGGCATGGGCGGCCGTGGGAGCCGTATGGGGTATAATCACAATTGCATGCATAGTCATGGACCGCAAGGGTTGGTGGATAAAACTGTGACAGGAATCACCTTCAGGAGCGCGCCTTCGCGGCAAAGGCCGCCGCCTGCCTCTGCCCCGTCGGCGTTGCACAGCAACCGCCCTTCGAGGTGCAGCGAAGCCCGGAGGGGAGGCTCCGGCCGACCCTCGCGGCCGCGTCGAGGGCTTCGTGGAAGGGAAGGACGGCATCGCTGCCCGCCAGGGCCAGCTCGGAAAAGACGAGGGCATTGGAGACTGCGCTGACTATCCGGCTGAAACAGGGTTGCTCGTATCCACCCGGGATGGGGTCGCAGGGAAGGCCTATCATGGCTTGCATGGCAAAGGAGGCCGCGTTTTCCACCGCTGCCGGACTCCCCCCCGAGGCTTCGGCAATGGCTGCTGCGGCCATCGCCGAGCAGACGCCGCACTCGCCCGCGCAGCCCATCATCTCGCCGGTCGGCTCGGCCCGCGTGTAGGCGATGGCGCCGACCCCGGCCGCGATGAAAAGGCCCCGGAGCAGGTCCTCGTCGCCGAGCTTCTTCACGCTCCGCGCCGCATCGAGGGCCGAGTAGAGGAAACCGCCACCTGTACCCATGGGTCCCGGGACAATCTTCACAGCTGGTACCTTTGCGACAACGGCCAGGGCAGACCTGATGGCGAGCCGGGTCGCCTCGGAGACGCCGTGGCCCTCTACGCCGCTGTGCCTGTCCCAGGCCTCGCTGTCGTAGCGTCCGAATTCCTCCCGGACGAAACTGGGTCCCTCCTCGTAGAGGGCGTGGGTCTGGCGCCAGAGGAGCCGCTCTATTTCGCGCATCGCGTCGAGGACCCCATCCCTGCCCCAGCCCGAGGATCGCAGCTCGTACTCAAGGGCAGTCTCAAAGAGGCTTTGACCCGAGGCCAGGGCAATATCCCTCCATGCGGTCATGGAGTCGAAGAGCTGGGGCAGCTTCTTCGCGCTGCTGACCACGGGGAGGATGGCCTCCAGGAGATCGAGGCGAAGGCTCCGGAAATTCGCCCGAAGCCCCTCGAGGTCGGGTCGTTCGGAGAGCTTCCAGAAGCACAGCATCGTGTTGCCGGGACCTGGCACCCTGCCGCCTTCGAGGAGTCCCTGCAGCCCGGACCCGATTCGCGAAATAGCAGAGGCATCGGCCATGCCCGGGATTTCCCGGGCCAAAAGGACGTGGCAGTCGCCCCGGAAGCTGACCGGGAAACCGTCGATGGCGCGGCACTCCACCATGCCACCTCCGGTCGAATCGCCGACCAGCTCGACCTTCCGCCCCAAGCTTCCGGCCAGCCTGATCTTGAGGGCATTGGGATGATCCGATTCGGGGACCGCCTCGAAACGATAGTCGAAACGAAGCCCCGCCCCCCGGGCGAGTTCCTTCGCCGAGAATAGCCCGACATCATCGGGCCTGAGACCGAGGACGCCGCCCAGCATGCCGAAATCCTCTCTCATAAGGCCGAAGGTCCCGGCCCAGGAACTTTCCGGAGCCATGATGAACTGGGCTTCGGCGGGTTCCTCGCCAAGAAGGCTCCGGGCCAGAAGGCCGATGCGGCAGGGAGCGGCAAAGTGGGAACTCGAACCCGGCTGCATTATCGGGCCGAAGACATCGTTGAAGAAATCCGGGTAGAGGCTGACCATGGGCCGATTGTATGGTCAAGGAGAGGAGGGGGCAAGCGACCCGCTCCGCCCTGGGCCGGCGGCCGGCGGCAATTCAGCGGGTCAGCTCTATTGTCCTAATGAGGTCATAGAGGAGCCGGTTGACGGGGGTGGGCACCCCGCTCTCCTCGCCGAGGGCGATCACCGTTCCCGCGAAGATCTCCACCTCCGTCTTTCTCCCGGCCTCCACATCCTGGAGCATCGAGGTCTTGCCCCCGGGGGAGAGGCTGTCGAGGGTCGTGTACCAGGATGTGAGGTCTTCCTCCGAGAGCCCCGTGCCCCTGAGCCTCGAAATCCCGACCAGTTCGAGCATCGCTGCATCCATCACGCGCCTCGCCTCCGCGACGCGCTGGAAGACGCTGTACGGCGCGCGCAACACCGCAGAAGCCTGGTTTATGCCGACATTGACCATGAGCTTGTACCAGAGGGTCCTGACCATGTCCTCGGGAACGGCGTACTTGAGGCCTGCGGCGTCGAAGAAGGAGGCGATGCGCCTGACGCGGTCGTCCCACTTTCCGGGGATGTTCCTCGCCTCGCCGAAATTGATGGTGCCGCCTAGGGTGCAGCTGGTCCGGTCCAGCTCGCGCACCGCGTCGATCCCGATGATCATCGCAAATAGGACCTTCTGGCGGCCGAAGGCTGCCGCGAGCTCCTCCTCGCTGGCGATGCCGTTCATGAGGGAGAGGATGAGGGTCCCCGCTCCCACCAGGGGAGCCATCTCGGCGATGGCCCCGGGAAGCTGGTGGTTCTTGACTGCGACTATCGCGAGCCCAGGCTCCTGGCCTCGGGCGAAGGGCTCATTGGTCGAGACCAGGGGAAGCTCGAGGCGCTCGCCGTTGATCACGAGGCCTTCCGCCTGAAATCGCGCCTTCCGCGCGGCGTTCGCAAGAAGCACCGCAGAGCCTGGTCTGGCCCTGTGGATGGTGGCAGCCACGACGGAACCCACTGCACCGGCACCAACTATCAGAACTGAACGGATCTCATCCACGGCGGATTCCTCGAAGGGCAAGGCTGCGATGCTGCTGCAAGGTGAAGGGACCGATCTCCAGCACTATCAAGAGTGATACTATCATCCGCGATATACTATCGAATAGGATAGGTCCTTGGCCGTGCTGCCAGAAAAGGCTTTCGATCACAACTCTATATGCCAGAGCTAATTACAAACATCTTCGATATCCCGTTATTGTTGGCACGAATACTGCTGATGCATAGGTGTCGAGCCGTTGGCCTTCATGTGGGTCCACTGTCCGGCAGCCCTATTGTTCTGAGGGCAGATGGTTTCCAGCAGGGCCGCCACAAGGCCAGGCGAAAGGTCGTTCCATGAGGCGCAATCGCATATTCGCACTTATCCTCTCCTGCGCGGTAGCAGCCGCCAGGCTGCTTGCCGAGGACCAACCAGAAATCGCCTATCGCATCCTCAGCAGCTATGTGGACAAGCAGGAGGCAGAGGGGGACAGGGGACTGAAGATCGGGGGGCTGATCTCCTATGGCATCGGAGGCAGCCTGGCTGCCGCTGCAGCGACAACCTGGCTGGCGGGTGACCGGATATCGCGGGCAGCCTCGGGCCATTCCCTCGATCCCGATACCAAGGTGGGGCTGACCCTCGGCCTTGGCATTGGCAGCGCCGTCATGCTTGGGGTCGGCACCGGCCTCTCCCTCAGCCACGCTCCCGACTATCGCGTGGAGTACGCCGAGGTCTTCAAGGAAGCGGATCCCCAGATCCGCGAAGCGCTCGCGGTTGCCGTCCTCCATGACCTTTCCACCAAGGGCAAGAAGGAGAGGATCAGCGGCGCAGTCTCAAGCCTCCTGGTACCTGTCCTGAGCGCTGCGATCACTGCTGGCATGAATGTGAGCGATGGCAAGCCCTGGCAGGATGGAGTCCTCAATAGCGCAGGGTGGAGCGCCTGGAGCATCGCCGGAGCTGTCTCGCAATTCTTCAGCCTGAGCAAGGAGGAGCGGCTCTACGACAAGTACCTTGCAGGGCGCGACGCCCTCTATGGCTCGTCCAGCCGGGAACCCTGAGAGCGCGGCGATCCTGTGCTCAGGCAACTCTTCTTCGGGATCGGGGTCCTTCTGGGCCTCGTTCCAGCGCAGGACACGCCGGATCTCTCAGTCCGGATCTATCGCAATGAAGAGGCGATCTACCTGAATGCCGAGCTGCTCGGCGCCTTTCCGGAAGCTTCGCTCGAACTGGCAGCTGCCGGGACGGAAGTTGCTTTCAGTCTGGAGGTACACGCGGCGGGGACCGCGCCCGTGGTCGCGCTGAGAAGCCTCCGCTTCGATGCCGCTACGGCGCGCTGGATCGTCGGCTACGGATCTGCGGATGGTCGCAGGTCACTGGCCGACAGGGAAGCCGCCAGCCTCCTGGCCAGCCGAGTCTGGGCTCTCAGGTTAGGCGAACTGGACCGGTTCCCGGGAGGAGTAGTCATCACAATTACTGCTGAATCAGGAATCATCGACGGCTCCGGCCTCTGGCACGATGCCGGCATCCTCTGGGGATATGCCCAGCCTGGGCGGCGTTTCGCCTTTGCCGACACGGTCGCGATACCGCGCTAGCATGAGGATACGGCAGCGTTTCATGGGCTTTTTCGCGGCCCAGGCCATCGTGGCGGCCCTCGCCTCCCTCGTCTTCGCCTTCGGTGCCATCGTGACGGAAGGAACAAGGGCCGACCGGGAGATCGGCCAGTTCCGATCGCCGGGCCGGGACTCTCCGGCTGCCCGGGCACGGGACACCGGCCTGCCCGATGGCGAGCGTCTTGCTGCAGCCCTCGAGGATGCCGACCGCCTCCGGGCCGACGCAGCGGCTACCCGGATGTTCCGCTCCCAGTCAGCCATCGAGGCAGCCATACGAATTGGTACTTTTTCCCTCGCCTGGGCCCTCCTCGCCGCCTTCGTCTTCGCCATCGCCTCGCGGGCCTTCACGCGCAATCTCGATGCCCTCGCGGAAGGAGCGCTCCGTGCCGGCTCTGACCGTTCCTTCCGCTTCCCGCCCCTCCGCGACAGGGAGTTCGCCCAGGTCGCCGGCACCTTCAACGACATGCTCGAGCTCATGGCAGCCCAGGAGAGGCGGCTCGCGGAGGCTTCCCGGCTCGAGGGCTGGAGCGAGGTCGCATCCTTCCTCTTCCACCAAATGAAAACGCCGCTATCCTCCATCGAACTGGCGGCGCACAACGTGTCGCTCGCGGTCGACCGGGCACGGGAGGGGAGGCTGGACGAAGCTGCGGCGAGGGAACTCGAGGCTTCCAGCGCCGCGGCTGCCATTGCCGAATGCCGGCGGATCCGGGGTCTCCTCGATCGCTTCAAGGACCTGGCCGGACTTTCACTTGGCCCTCCCAACCCTGTCCAGGTGGAAGTCCTGCTGCGCGCCATCGGTGGCCGGGTCATGCAGGACCGCGTCACCATCGATTACGCTGGCATGTGCCCTCCGATCGCGGGGGACCGCCGCATGCTCGAAGAAGCCCTCCTCAATCTTGTCGTCAACGC
Source organism: Rectinemataceae bacterium (assembly GCA_049317365.1). Lineage (GTDB taxonomy): Bacteria > Spirochaetota > Spirochaetia > Treponematales > Rectinemataceae > CAIJMU01. The sequence goes on from JBMOIK010000022.1 coordinate 19,464, forward strand.
CATGGAAGCATGCGCGGCCCCTCCCGCACGCGTGAGCATCCAAGGCAAGGTGGAGGGAGCCTGGGTCGTCATCGATGTCAGCGATGGGAACGGTCCCGCCGATCCCCTCCTCATCGCACGGGCGGGAAGGGAGCGGTTTTCCACCAAGCGCGAGGGTACCGGGCTCGGCCTGCTTTTCGTAAGGCGCGTCGCAGCCCTCCACGGCGGCTCCTTCGAAGCCTTCGCCGCCCCGGACGGCGGCTTCGTCGCTCGGCTCCGCTTGCCAGCAATTGCGAGTAGCGGCGAAGGAGTCCCCGCGTGAGAATCCTCATCCTCGACGACGATGCGACGCTTCGTGCGGAGCTCGCGACCTTCCTCTCCCTGAACGGACATGAGCCGATCCAGGCCGCGAACCTCGCCGAGGCCCGGCAGATCCTTGCGCTGGGGCCAGCCCCGGGTCCCAAGCGCAGTCCGGCTCCCGATCTCGTGCTGGCCGACCTCTACCTCGGCGCGGAGCGCGGAAGCGATATCCTCGCCGAGACAAAGACGATACCAGTCATCATGATTTCCGGAGCTGGAGGCATCAGGGATGCCGTCGAGGCCCTCAAGAACGGCGCCTGGGACTTCCTCGAAAAGCCGATCGAAGCCGACCGACTCCTGGGCATAGTCCGGAACCTCTCGCGCGGCCTGGCAGCAGAGCGCGGCATCGAGGCCCTGCGCCGGGCCTGGCTTGTCGAGCACGCGGCCTTCGCCCCAGGTTCGCCCTTCGAAGCTGCCCTCGACGAGGCCCGGCGTGTCGGCGCCTCGCCCCTGTCGATCCTCGTAAGCGGGCCGAGCGGCTCGGGCAAGGAGATCATCGCCCGCTGGGCCCATTATGGCTCCTCGAGATCTGGGGAGGCCTTTGTCGCGGTCAATTGCGCGGCGATATCGCCCGAGCTCGCCGACACGGCCTTCTTCGGCGCGCGGCGGGGAGCCTATACCGGCGCAGATTCCGATCGTCCTGGCTGGTTCCAGGCAGCGGATGGCGGCACGCTCTTCCTCGACGAGGTAGGAGAAATTCCCCTGGCTACCCAGGCCAAGCTTCTCCGCGCCGTCGAGAGCGGTGAAGTCCAGCGGGTTGGCTCGACAGAGCCGGAGCGGGTCTCCCTCCGCATCGTCTCTGCAAGCAACCGCGACCTCGCCGCCGAAGTCCGCGTTGGGCGATTCAGGGAGGACCTCCTGTGGCGCCTCGCCCAGGCTACGATCAGGGTACCGCCCCTCTCGGATCGATGCCAGGACATCGCTCCGCTCGCCGCTTTTTTCCTTGAACGCGCGCGTGGCAGCAATTCCGGCATCGCCCTGTCATCCGATGCGATGGCCTGGCTCGAGTCGAGGAACTGGCCCGGCAACGCCAGGGAACTCAGGGCCGTGATCGAGCGGGCCGCCTGGCTCGTCGAGGATCTCCACATCGATGCCGCCTGTCTTTCGCGGATTTCGGCTGCTGACGCTACGAACAGTAGCTTGCATGAGGGAATGTCCAGGAACATGCCCATTCAGGAGGCAGATGCTTCTGAATCCCTTCTTCCGCTCAGGGAGGCCCGGGAAGAATTCGAGAGGAACCATGTCTCTCGCGCCCTGGAGGTTGCCGGGGGATCGGTAGCTGGAGCCGCGGCGATACTGGGCATGCTTCCCAACAACCTCTCGCGCAAGGTAAGGGAGCTGGGCCTCAGCCGCCCGGAGCGATCCAGCCGCTAGCCGCTCAGGATCAGGCCCTCTGCACAGAGGGGGGCCCTTCCCTGCGCGCTTTGCCTGCGTGCATGGCGATGCGTATCTTGGGGAGCGTGGCGCTGTAGCCTGTTGTTGTGACGCCAACATTCTTCGAGGAACTCTGGAGGAACCATGCGAATCCTGCTTCTCGGCGCCACAGGCGGCTCAGGCCGCGCATTCATCGATGCCGCCCTCAAGGCCGGTCACGAGGTCGGTGCCCTTGTGCGTGGCACGGGCCGCCTGACTACCCATCCCGGCCTCATCGAGTTCGCGGGCAACGTCACTCAACCCGAAACCGTCGAAGCTGCCATCGCCGCCTTCAAGCCCGAGGCAGCCGTCTCGACCCTCGGAACGCGGGGTGCCGAGTCAGGCACGCTCACCGAGGTCATGGGTCCAATCGTGGCCCTCTTCGAGAAGCACGGCATCCGCCGCTTCATGCACCTGAGTTCGGTGGGTGTCGGCGATTCCATAGGCCAGCTCGGATTCCTCGCACGCGCCATCATCGTGCCACTATTCCTCAAAGCTGCCCTGAAGGAAAAAGAACCCCAGGAGCGCGCCATCATGGCCAGTTCCCTCGAGTGGACCATCGCGCGGCCGGGCAACCTCGTCGATGAGCCGGTCCTTGGAGCCTGGAAATGCGTCGAGGACCCCCGGCAAAACCTCGGTCGGCCCATGGTGTCGCGGGCGGATCTGGCAGCCTTCATGGTCCGCGAGCTTGCGGAGCGCAGGTATCTCAGAAAGGCCGTGAGTCTCACAAGTCCCTGAATCTGAAGCCCAGACGACCTTGCGGTCCGGAAGTGGGCCGCGCAGCCAAAAGAAAGGCGCCCCCTTCCGGGGGCGCCATATCTGTAGCCAATTCAGCTGATTGCGGCTATTTCTTCGCCTTCTCCGTCTTCAACACGGGGATCCTCATGGCGTAGAAGCTCCTCCACACGAAGACGAGGGCCACGCAGAAGAACACGATGCCGATGTAGGGCGCCACGTTCCTGAAGCTCGCCGATATGGCGATCTCCATGGCCAGGAGCCCGAAGAGGGTGGTGAACTTGATAATTGGGTTCATCGCGACGGAGGAAGTATCCT
>JBMOIK010000023.1:0-22195 GCA_049317365.1 Rectinemataceae bacterium
ATGAGGGCGAGGTTGGCCTTCACGAAGGCCAGGATGTTCCCGTACATGATCTGCATGTGATAGATGTCGAAGAGCATCTTCACACTCGGGCTGGCCACCGCGCGGAGGACTTCGACGCAGGTCTCAGGATCATCGAGGAAATAGTCAGGATGGTCGACCCTGGAATTGAAGGGCTCGACTATCAGAGTCATGTTTTCTTTCTCGCAGACCTTCGCCAGAAGCGACAGACTCTCGGTCATGCTTTCCAGGGCATCGCCGCGCGAAAGGCCAGGAATCTTGTTGCCGCTCCCGCTGATGAGATTGCGGCAACCGATCTTCTTCGCCAGAGCGATCATGCCCTCCACCGAATCCAGGAGCTTGGCCCTATCCCCTTTGTCGATGAGGGAAGCTACGACCCCGCCGTCAGGGTGGTTAAAGACAAAATCGTTGGCGATCAGTCCATATTCGGCGTTGAGTTCTGCGATCTGGTCAAAATCCTTCGCTTCGGCGACCAGACCCTTGCCGTCAAAACGCTTGTCGTGAAACCAGAACTCATAGGCCTTGAATCCCAGAGCGGCGATCCGCTTGAGTCGCTCAGCGTAAGGCAGCTCTGAAAAAAATGGTTCTATACAGACGCTGAGCTTGACCATGATGTCTCCTTATCGCGGCCCGAGTTCGGGCAGGTCATCTAGGCGAGAAGAACCGAAGCGACCTTGCGGATGCCCAGGGCTATCTGCTCGCAGTCCTTTTCCGAAAGCTGCGGAGGGATATCGAGGTGGATGGAGCGCTCGAGCAGGCCCATGGTCTGGGGGCAGGCATCGGGATCGTAATCGGGAGCAGGGCCACTTTGCTCACAATTGAAGGGACAGCCCTTGTCGGTTGGCATCATCTTTTCAATGAGCATCTTCCAGTGCGGATACATATGCCAGTCGGGCACGCCCTTGTTGTAGATGCCCCCTGCCTCGATCCCCTCCGCGTGGAGGGCCTTGGTGAAATCCGCCACCTGGTTGCCATTCGGGAGAAAGAAAATGAGGCAGGTGGCAGTATCGCCGGCCTCGTCGGTCACCTCGCGGAACTGGATTCCCTTGAGATCGAGGAGCCTGTCCTTGATGAGCTTCTTGTTGTGCTTCATCCGTCCGACGATGGAATCGAGCTTCCTGAACTGGGCCAGGGCGACGGCCCCGGTGAGCTCGCTCATGCGGAAGTTGACGCCGAAGAAAATCTCGCCCGCGAACTCAGGAGGGGCAAAGCGGTCCTTGCGCCAGCAGGCAGCCACATCGTGGTAGGCCTGGGCCCGGGTATAGGTGAGGTCATCGCTGGTCGCGAGTACTCCACCTTCGCCGGAGGTGATGGTCTTGTGGAACTGCAGGGAAAAACAGCCGGCATCGCCGAAGGATCCGAGGGGTTTCCCCTTGAAACTGCCGCCGTTGGCCTGGGCGACATCCTCGATCACCTTGAGCTTGTGCCTGCGGGCGATCTCCATGATCCTGTCGATCTTCGCCGGCATGCCCCGCATGTGGACAGGGATGATGGCCTTCGTACGCTTTGTGATCTTCTTCTCGAGATCCACGGGATCCATCGTCAGCGAGGCATCGACCTCCGCCACGACCGGGATGGCGCGCGCGGCGACCACCGCGGCACAGGTCGCGAAAAAAGTGTAGGCAGGAACGATGACCTCGTCTCCTGGGCCGACGCCGACTGCGACCAGGGCACTGACCAGGGCGGAGGTGCAGGAATTCAGGGCAAGGCCATGCTTCGTCCCAAGATATTTCGCATAGCCTTCTTCGAAGGCCTTTACCTTGGAGGGCGAATCCGTCGGGCCGTAGTAGCGGAAGAGGTACTTGTTGTCCAGCACCTCCATGACTTCCTTCTTCTCCTCGTCCCCTATTTCGAGGCCGCCGGGAAACATCGGAATTGTCGGCGAGGTCTTCGCCTTGGGCCCTCCGTACAAGGCCAGATCCTGTTTCGTGTAGGTCATAGTTGGTACTCCTCAACCCTTCATGAGCAATTCAAGCACGTACATCTCGAGGGCTTCGTAGTCGCGTGTCTCGACGCACTTCTTCTGGAAGGCATAATCGAATTTCTTGGCCTTTTCCTCGAGCATCTTGGCGATCTTCAGGCTGTTTTCGAGGTGCCTGTAGGAATTCTCCTGGGGCTGGGTACGCATGGCCTTGACGTCGAGGCCTACATACTCGCCCTTCGATCCGTAGTTGTTCTCGACGAGGACCTTGACCTGGTTGAAGGCCGTCCTGAGATTCTGCACGCCGAAGGCCTTGTCCTGGTCGAATTTAAGACCATTCTGGTCATTCAGATGGACACCCCAGAGCTTGCCGAAGGTCAGGGCGAAGGCGATCTCGTTGGCTGGATCGAGGCCCGCCAGCATTGCATGGGCGCTTTCGAGGAGGCCGCCGACGCGGTTGGGGTCGACCGAGGCAGCGGACAGGGCGAGGGCGTGGCCCATGGTCGGGCAAAAACTGATGTCCACGGGTTCGTTGGGCTTGGTCTCTATGAGTACTTTGATCTTCTTGTCGTATTCGAGCATCTTGTTGATGGCCTCGAGGATGCGCCGGACACTGGTGATGGCGTCCTTGCTCTCGTAGCAGAGGGTTCCCTCCCGGGCCAGCCACAACACGATCTTGTCACAGCCAAGCTCGTTGGCGATATCGACCGAACGAAGCGAGCGCCAGTCGGCGAATTCCCTCTCCTTGGCCGAATTGGAGGTATATCCGCCATCGATCGTTCGTCTGTCCATCCACAACCGAGGTGCAACAAATTCAGCAACTAAACCATTGTCTTCGAGGATTTTCCTGGTAGCCTTGGCCTTGGCCCGTATCTGCGCATCGGAGAGGTCATTCATGTCCGGAACGGCGTCATCGTCATGGAATTGCACCGCGTCGAAACCTATCTCCTTGAAGCGCTTCACCTTGTCGGCAAAGGGGATCTCCGACCGTACCTCGGGGCCAAAGGCATCAGCACCGCTGTGCACGTTCCATGGACCCACCGAAAACCTGAACATCGACATAAAGCCTCCTTCAAGCACCTAACTGATTGTTACCCAACGCCGCTCCGCGTTGCTCTCGAGGATTGCCTCGACGAGTTTCGTGATGTAATGCCCATCCTCGAAGACTGCGAAATCTGGCTTGTCCTTCCGCATGTCCCTTCCGTCGGCGATGAATTTGTACATGGCATGGACATTGTTCTTCATCGCGTCGTTCCAGCCCTCGGGATGCCCTGCGGCAAGATAGGAATAGGGCCGGCTCTCGGGCGTCATGAGGTTCGGGTTGCGCATGATCTGGCTGTTGTAGCCGTCGCGCGAGCCCTGCCACATGTGGTCGGCCGTTTCCTGGTTCCAATAGAAGGACGATGTAGTACCGTCTATCTCGAAATTGAAATGGCACTTCCTGCCAGCGCTGATCTGCGAGACGTAGAATACCCCGTGGGCACCATTCTCGAACTTGATGAGGACAGCGCCATAGTCCTCGGTGCTGACTTTTTTCGGCTCGAAGTCGGCATTGCTGTTGATGCTGAAGGTCTCGACCTGCCCCTTGGGTTTTTTTCTGACCGGATGGGCTATGAAAAGATCCGAGCAGACTTCGACGATTTTAAGGCCGGTCACCGTCTGGACAATGTCCATCCAGTGGGAGCCGATGTCGGCGACGCAGCGGGACAGGCCACTGACCTCGGGTTCGACGCGCCAGTTGTAGTCGGTATCGTAGAGAAGCCAGTCCTGCAGATAGGAGCCGTGGACGAGCTTGACCGTCCCGATATCCCCGTTCCTCACGCGGTTTTTCATGTCCTGCACGAGGGGGTTCATCCGGTAGTTGAAGTTTACCCCGCCCACGATGCGCGGATTCGCCGCAAGGAGGTCGAGCATCTTCCGGGTCTCGACGCTCGTCATGCCCAGGGGCTTTTCCGAAAACACGTGCTTGCCCGAGCGGATGATCTTCTCGTTGATCTCGAGGTGCTGGTTGTTGGGTGTGCAGTTATGCACAACGCTGATCTGGGGGTCGGCGAGCAGTTCCTCGACGGTCGCATAGCACTTCGGGATGCCATACTCGGCAGCCTTGGCCTGGGCCAGGGCCGGATTGGCGTCCGCAACCCCCACGAGCTCCGCAAAGCCTATCCTGCGTATGGCCTCGACATGGCTCACGCCGATAAAACCCATGCCAATTATGCCGGCTTTCAGCCTTTCCATTTCCACCCCTCCTTGAACCACGCGACAGGACTTGCGGTGCTCACAGCGCTTTTAGAATGCCGGTCAGGCGCGCCGCCACGGAGGTGATTTCATCATCGCTCGACTTGATGTTGATGCCAAAGCCCGAGCCCAGGCCCTTGTCGACGACACCGATCGAGATGTTGACCGCCCTGTCGAGGATGGCATCGGTCTTCGGGAGCATGTGCTTGGCGTAGGTGACCTCGGTGCCGTTCTTCTCACAGTCGTAGGGGCAGTTAGAGTTGGATGCCGTCACCTTGTTGAGCACCTGCTCCATGTTGTTGTAGACATGCCAGCCGGAATAGGCGAGGGGCTTTCCGCCGATTTCCGCGCTGAACCGTTCCGCCCTGTCCTTGGTATCGAAAAGCAGGGTGAGGAGGGTTGCGCACTCGCCCCCCGCATCGTTGATCGTCCTCCATGTGAAACCGGGCAGACCATCGAGGGCAGTCTTGAGCCTGTCCTTCTTCGCGTGCAGCGTGGCAAGCATCCCGTCGAGCTTGCGAAGCTGCGCGAGGGCAACGGCTCCGGTCAGCTCATTGATGCGCATGTTCACGCCAACGATGCTCCGATTGCCCACCTCGACGCCCATGCGGTTGGGCTTGTGACCCTGGTCGTGAAAGCCGAAGGCCCGCTCATAGAGTCGCTCGTCGTTGGTGACAACCACGCCGCCATCGCCGGCCGTGATCGTCTTGAAGACATTGAGGGAGAAGGCGGCGATATCGCCGTAGGTGCCGACCCGTTTGCCCTTGTAGGCTGCGCCTCCCGCCTGGCAGCAGTCCTCTATGACATGCAGTTTGTGCTTCTTCGCTATGGCCATGATCCTGTCCATGGCACAGGGATTGCCCAGCATGTGCACCGGCATGATTGCCTTGGTCCTCGGAGTTATGCGCTTTTCGATGTCGTCGGGATCGAGGGTAAGGGACTCGTCTATTTCGGCGAGGACAGGAATGGCATTGGACATGATGATCGAAGAGATCGAAGCGATGAAGGTATAGCCCGGAACGATCACCTCGTCTCCGGCGCCGATACCCAGGGCAGCCAGACAACACATAAGCGAACCGGTGCCGCTGCTCGTCGCGACTGCGTATTTCACGTCAATGAATGCGGCAAACTCCCGTTCGAAGGTAGCAACCTTGCGCTTGAAAGCCGGATCATCCTCCGAGCCGTAGCGCGAGAGGTGGCCGCTTTCCATCACGTCCAAGAGTTCTTTCCGTTCCTCATCTCCGAAACTATAAAGCCCAGGTCCACCGTTCATGACTGCCTCCCACCATCAATTTCCTGAAGTACATCCTTATTTAGGCTCACGATAATCCCAATAAAACCGCTTGTCAAGAAAAACTTGGTCATATAAAATCAACTTGAGCTTTAATTATCCAATTCTTCAAGGAAGAACAGATGCTATGATCGGGTATGTGAGGAGGACCGAATCGACAACCAAGGGCTGAGCCACATTGAAAACGCCGCACGCAATCGCAGGGTCATCCTCAACACTGTCCGCGATCGTGGGCCGATTTCACGGCTCCAGATAGCAGATTCCTGCGGCCTGAGCGTCGCGACGGCAAAGCGGCTCGTTGACGAACTCATCTCCCAGGGGCTTCTCATCGAAGGAAGCCAGCAGCAGAGTGCGGGAAGGGGAAGAAAGCCATCGTCCATAGCTCTGAGCGACAGGTACGGGTTTACCGTTGGTGGAGTGATAAAGCCAGGCAGGATGAACCTCACCGCGATCGGATTCGACGATGCGATCCTCTATCAAAGAGAGTTGGACGTGGCTACCGACGACCGGATATCACTCCAGGAACTCCTGATGACCGAGATCGCAGTGGCGATTGCCAGCTGCGAATCGGGCACGCACGGAATGCTCCGTGGTATCGGCATCGGGGTCGCGGGACTTGTCGATGCCCGGTCCGGCGTGGTGCTCTATTGCCCCGGCCTTCCTGGTTGGGAAAACATCCATCTCGTCAAGACAGTAAAAGAGCGCTTCGGGGTCGAGGTGCTCCTCGATGACGTGTCACGATGCATGGCGCTCGCAGAAAAGCGGCATGGTGGCATGAAAGGGGCGGATACCTTCCTCTTCCTGTACATCGGCATCGGCGTCGGATCGGGAATAATACTGGGGAACCGAATATATAGAGGTGTCAACGGGGCCTCGGGCGAGTTCGGCCACATCACCGTCAAGGAAAACGGGCCCCTCTGCAAATGCGGCAATTATGGATGCCTTGAAGCCCTCGTTTCCTCCGGTGCGATCTTGAACCGGGTGAGGGACCTGATAGTCGCTGGAGTGCATACCAGCCTCGGCGGCAGCATCGACCTGTCCGCGCGCCTGACGCTTACCCAGGTGGGCAGCGCTGCCCAGCAGGGCGACAAGCTGGCCAACATCATCGTCTCCGAGATCGAGGAGAGCATCGGCATCGGCATCGCGGACGTGATCAACGTCTTCGATCCGGGAACGGTCGTCCTGGCGGGTGAAGTCGTCGAGGAACTGCATGGGCTCATTCTCGAAGGGATCGAGCGCATCGCGAGGCGGAGGGCCGTGCACGCGATCGCGCAGCGGACGGTGATCATAAAAAGCGCCCTCAATTCCGATTCCGGGGCCCTTGGGGCTGCGACCCTCGTCATCGAGAAGCTCCTCGGGAACGAGATACTCAGCCTCTAGCCTGGGCGAGCAGCCAGGCTGCTCGCCCAGACAAAAGCTTCACTTCCGGCTCCATTCCGCGATACCCTTGGCCCAAGGAGGACATCGCCATGTCTACACTGGCTCAGGAAATGAAGGACATGGTCGGAAGCCAGCAGTGCTTCATCGCTACCGTATCCAAGGATGCTGCGCCTAACGTCGCGCCCAAGCGCTCCACGAGGGTCTTCGACGATGGATCGCTCATCTTCACCGAGGGAACTGGCGGGGCAACCTACCGGAACATCCTGGATGGCTCGAAAGTCGCGGTGGCCGTTGTGAACAGGGAGATCCCCGACGGCGGGCAAGAAGATAGGTTGAGATCCCTCCTGGACGCGGTGCCCCGCTTCGGGACGCCGCGACATCAGAGCAATTCCCTCTTTCCGGAGGCGGCGGAGCGGTAGATGCCGTCCACGGCCGCGAGCACACTCAGAGCCTCCGACGCCGGGACGAGGTAGGGCCGGTCGGTGAGGACCCAGCCGACAAAACCGGCCAGGCTCCGTTGCAGGGCGTGGACCCCGGGCAGGGGCGCGCGCGACGCGCGTAAGCCCGGCGCCCAGACCACGAGCCGTGGCCATGGCTTGTTCGTGTAGACAGCGCTTCCCCTCTCCCCGTAGACCTCGACCGAGACCCGCCCTTCCCGGGCAGCCACCATAGAGGAACTGATACTGATCAATGCGCCGCCCTCGGTCTCGACGATTCCCGCCGCGAGGGTATCGACCTCCACATCGATATCAGCGTCGAAACCCGGGCTCGCCACGTAGCCCATGGCCGAGACCGGGGCCTTTCCGATGGACCAGAGCGCCACATCGAGGAAGTGGCTGCCCTGGGTGATGAGGGTGCCACCACCGGCGCGGGAGATGCTCCTGTGCCAGGGCGAGGCCTCGAAATACTTCCTCTCCCTGTGCCAGGGAATGTTTATTCGCGCATGGCGGACCGTGCCGAGCGTGCCCTCCGCCAGGAGGCCATGGAGGGCATGGCAGGCCCGGTCGTAGCGGTACTGGTAATTGACGCCGACCTTGACGTTAGCCGCTTCAGATGCCGCCACGAGCCTCCGCCCCTCGGGGAGGTTGCGGGCGAGGGGCTTTTCCACGAGCACAGGCAGGCCCGCCGCGATTGCCGCACAGGCCATGGGCAGGTGGAGGTCGTGGGGCAGGGCAAGGTAGACGGCGTCGACGTTACCACTGCCGAGCATTTCATCATAGTTAGTATAGGTAGCCCTGATGCCATGCCGCCTGGCGAAGGAGGCGACCCGATCCGGGTCATGGTCGCAGGCTGCAGCCAGGCGAAGGGCCGGCACGAGCCTGGAAACGAGCGCAGTGAATCCGGCTATGTCGCCGCAGCCCACGATGCCGAGCCTAAGACTGTCCATGGCCGCCTCCCTGCACTTCCCGATCCTCCAGTCCAGCCGCCCAGGACAGCCCGCGGAGGATGAGCCTCCGATAGTCAGCATTGTCAAGGGTTGCCGCACGGTGCCCCGGACAGGCATGGCAGACGCGTCCGGCGCCGACCCGGCGCGTCCAGACAGCGGGGATGGGCGGATTCACGCCGGGCAGCCGGCCATCGAGCCCGCCGGGCTGCCCATTGGAGCCGCAGCGCCTCGCCGTAAAGGCTATGTCGATGTCAGGCTCGAGATCATGGAAGTACATCTCGTCCCTCACCCTGAAGGCAGGCAGTCCGGCAAAGGGACCATCTGAGCCGGCAGGCTCAAGCAGGCAGTCGCCCACCGCATCATGCCCCGCAAAGTGCCCTCCGAGGAGGGTCCCGAAAGCCTCCTGTTTCTTGAAGGAGGCTGTAGCGGAATGGATGGCCAGGATTCCTCCGCCGGCACGGACGAAGGACCACAGGCGGGAGATGGCCGATTCTGGCGCCATAGCGGCATGGAAATACAGCACTATGACGTTCCAGGCGGAAAGATCCGCCGGCAGGGCTGAAAGCGAGGCCACGCGGAGTATTTGTTCGCAATTGCTTTCTTTCAGCAGGCCAAGGAGGCGGCCCCGCGCCAGGAGGGAGGGATGGAATAGGCCCGAATCCACTAGGATGATCCTCATGTGCGGCGCCTTCGCCATCGGCCAGAGCTCGGGTCCCGTGACATCAGGCCTCGATCGCCTTCGATGCAAAGACGAGGGCGTCACGCTGGACTCCCTCAGGAGGCCGGTCGCCTTCGTAGGGAATGAGGAAGAGGACGCAGTGCAGCCTTCCTCCCTCCCAGGAGGGGGCGTAGGGGTCGAGGTTGTCGGCAGCCGCCAGGGCAGCGAGCCGGCCGAGTCCCGTGGTCGCCGTCGGATAGCGCCACTGCCTTCCGTGGTAGGAACCGAAGGGGTTGAGAAGGACGCGTTGCCTGCCACCATCCAGGCGCACGCGCATGGGGCAGAAGGCGAAAAGCGTTTCCGCCTCGTCGGACTGGGCCACAAGGAGGCCCCTGCCGCCTGCTGAAACCGCAACCCATCCCTTGGTGATGTGGTTGTCCAGTGAATCCGGCTCGCGGTTGGGACCGAATCCATGATAGTTGATATCATAGCTTGAGACTGTCCCCGAAAAATCGTGCTTCCAGACCCGGACGGGATCTTCACGCGTCGCATTCAGGCCAGGCTCGATCTCGAAGGGAGCGACCTCGGTCCAGCGTGCGTCCCAGTCACGCGCCAGGCGTGAGGCCTTTCCCCGGTCGAAGCCCCTGCGGAGGGTACGCGGATACTCCATCTCGATGTCGACGCGAAGGCCCTGGACGCCCGCTGCCAGCGCATAGCGGTGGCTGAAGCGGGCCTGGACATCCTCGCCGGCGAGTCCCGCCCGCGGCATCGTGATCGTGCCATCGAGCCTCATTTCCACTACGGAACCCTGGGGCCCGCCCCGGGCTGGCAGCGCTTCGCAGTGACCCTCCAGCCGCTTGCCGCTGTGCCGTATCCAGGGCCGTGAAAGCGGTGAGGCGAAAAGTGCCTCTTTCCCCCGACGCACGATGATCCCGCCCCCGGGCCCTGCCTCGAGCTCGAGATCCCCGTTCCCGATGCGCTTGCCGCCATTCTCGAGTCCTCCGGTCATCCCCCCGGCCCCCAGGGCACGGACCCTGGACGCAGCAGGCTCGACCACCATGAGCTCAGGGAAGGCCGTCCCCCGGTCCTTCGCCGGATCCATCACGATGGCTCCCGACCCGCGCCCGAGCCCGTCGATCTCCTGGTCAAAGTACCAATTGCTTGCTCCACGGCCTAGGCGGGCGAGGTCCAGGGCGCGTTCGGAGGCCGCAAGGGCATCCTCGGCATGACGAAAGCCGTCGACGAGGCGCTCGGCGTTCATCACGGGCGAAGCCATGCCGAAGTGCGTCGTCGACATGGAACGGAGCCTTTCCTCGAGGGCTTCCCGAAGCGCCGCGTCGAGGGCCCCACGGTCCACGCCTTCGCGCTCCGTGCCAAGCCGAGCTGCCAGGGCGGCCTTGCGCCGCGCCTCGTGCACGATGCTCCAGAGCCGCGCGTTTTCCTCCTTTTCGGACCAGGAGGAGTAGCCGTCAAAGGACCCGTCGGCGAGGTCCTGTCCGAGGGATAGTTCCCCGGAGTCCCCATGATCCTTCAGATACTCGCCCGGCAGCGTAAAGCGGAGCCAGGGAAGGCCACGGAGACTCCTCATCATCGGTACGAGGCCGCGCAGGGCGGGAGGGACGAGACCGGCCAGGGGGCGTGTCCAGGAGGGGAGTCCCGATCCGAGGTAGCCCTCCCAGAAGCTGTCATCCGCGTCCATATCCAGCAGGAGGAGGAGGTCGACCGGTGAAGAACTTCGCAATTGTGACTTCCGAAGGGACCTGATCCAGCCCCGGAGGCTCGCGCCATGCTCCAGGATGTCACCGTGGTTGTAGCAGGGCAGGAGCCTCATGGCGGCCCCGCTGGCCGGATCCATGATGCACAGGGGGTTGTAGCGCTGCGCCAGGGGCAGGGGCGCCACAAAGGAGCCGAAGCCGTTGAAGGGAATCGCCGAGTAATAGACCGAGACCGCCTCGATGCCGAGTTTTCGGTAGGAGGCTATCTGCGCGGCGTTCCACATGCATTCCTGGGGGCGCACGATGGGTGCCCAGGAGGAAAAAAGATCCGCGAGTCCGGAGCCCGCCTTGTTGGATATCGCCATGCCGATCGCAGCCTCGAACTCCTCACGGTCATGGGCCGTGATGATGCCGTTGTTCCAGGACATCGGCTCGACCTCGTCCTTGCCTGCCTTCACACGGGCCTGGATGCGCTCGAGTATGTCCGGCGCATGCCTGGGCATGTAGAGCTGGAGCGAGTAGTAGTTCTCGATGTCCCAGGCAGCCCGGACTGGAAGGCCCTCCGCTTCGAGGAGGTCAAGACCGTCGAGGATTCCCCGTATTACACGGATGTCCTTCCCGATGCCCCGGTCGTCGAGGGAATCGCCACGGTAGGAATGATAGAAGCTCACGTGAAAACGCAGGGCGAAGTGGATGCAGGGTTCGTGGGTGTCGCTCATGGTGCCCCTCCTCGCCAGCTGGCAAGCTGGAAATCATAGTCCATGTTTTCGATTTTGGCTTGCAGGTTTCAGCGGGTACTACTATGCTCGCTTAATAGAGCGAGCGCTCACTCTATATCATAGACGCAAGGAGGCTGCAATGCCAGACCCTGCCATAAAGGCCAAAGTCAATCTCTATGCCGTACTCCGCAACCTCGAGGACCTGATCAGCCTCGACGACGAAGCCGGGAAGCTGATAGCGGGACGAAGGGAGGCCATCGGTTTCTCGGTCAGAGGGGGCCCTCGGGGAGTCCTCGCCTTTGACGGGAAGGGAGGAGGCAGCTTTGTCCGCGGAGCGGCAAGAACCAGCATCAGCCTCTGGTTTTCCGGAGCCGGGCACTTCAACTCCATGGTCGCCGGAACCGGCAGTCCCATTCCGCTCAAGGGATTGACCAAACTATCCTTCCTGACCGGTCCCTTCACGATGCTGACAAAGCGGCTCGAGACCTACCTCCGGCCCAGTCCCGAAGCCCTCGCCGACCCGGCATTCTTCAAGGCCACTACCGAACTGACCCTCTACACTGCGGGCTTTGCCCTCGCCGAAGTGGGCAATGCCGACCCGGTCGGCATGCTCAATGCGGGACGCATCCCCGATGGCATCATCGAGATCGGCATCAAGGACGGGCCAGCGGTATCCCTCACCGCCAAAGGAGGCCAGCTTTCGGCAGCCAAGGGAAGGACGGGCAAGGCACGCGCCTCGATGATCTTCGCCGATTACACGGCAGCCAGCGGGGTTCTCGGCGGGAGAAGGGACGCGATGACAGCCCTCGGCCTCGGTGAGGTCGCCATGAGCGGATTCATCCCCATGCTCGAACACATGAACAAGGTGCTCGGCCTCGTGCCGCGCTATCTGGCCTAAAAGGAGGATGGCATGAATACCTACACCTATCCGAAGAGCCGCGAACTCTTCGCCAGGGCCGCCAAGGTGATTCCCAGCGGTGTCTACGGCCATCTCGGTCCGGCCGAGAGCTGCTTCATCCCGGTGGAAGCCTTCCCGATGTTCGGCGACCGTGCCGAAGGAGCCCATTTCTGGGACGTCGACGGCAACCGCTTCATCGACTACATGTGCGCCTACGGTCCCAACATCCTGGGTTATAACGATCCAGAGGTCGACGCAGCGGCCCTGGCTGCCCTTAAAAAGGGCAACTGCACGACCAGCCCACCAAGCCTGCTGATCGATTTCGCCGAAGAGATGGTCGATACGGTGGCGATGGCCGACTGGGCCTTCTTCGCCAAGAACGGCGGCGACGCGACAAGCTTCGCCCTGATGATCGCGCGCGCAGCCACGGGCCGCGACAAGGCCATCCTCGTCAAGGGCGGCTACCACGGCGTCGCGCCCTGGACCCAGAAAAAGGGCCAACCGGGTATTACCAATGCCGATGTTTCGAACAACCTCTACGTCGACTGGAACGACATCGGCCAGGTCGAGCGCCTCGTGTCGGAATACAGGGGACAGATCGCCGTCTTCATGGCGACGCCCTACTCCCACCCCGTGTTCACCGACAGCGAACTGCCGAAGCCCGGCTACTGGGCGGCCATCCGGAAGCTCTGCGACAACAATGGCATAGTACTGGCAATCGACGACGTGCGCTGCGGTTTCCGCCTCGACATGGCCGGCTCCGACCACTACTTCGGCTTCAAGGCAGACCTGATGTGCTTCTGCAAGGCCATCGCGAACGGCTACAATGTTTCAGCTGTCTGCGGCATCGGCGCCCTCAAGGACGCGGCCTCCTCCATCATGTACACGGGGAGCTACTGGCTCTCGGCCATGCCACTGGCGGCAGGCCTCGCCTGCGTGCGGAAGATGCGCCGCATCGACGCCGCAAAGATCACGCAGGCCATCGGCAAGGAACTCACCGAGGGCCTCATGGTGGCAGGGAAAGGCCATGGTTTCGACCTTAGGGTCTCCGGCGTCCCCTCGATGTGGTACATGCGGATAGCCGACGACGACAGCCTTTCGCTCCACCAGGAATGGGTGGCGGAATGCGTGATGCGGGGCGTCTATTTCACCAACCACCACAATCTCTTCATAAATACAGCCATCTCGAAGGAGGACATTGCCCTCAGCCTCGAGGTCGCCGACGAGGCCTTCGCCATCGTGCGCGGGCGCCACCCCAAGGCCTGAGGAGCATCGCATGGCACTGACACAAGAGGAAAAGGCGGCCTTTGCAAAGACCGCCAGGCAATTGCGCCTGGACATAATAGATACGACAGTCTGGGCCGGAGGTGCCCATCTCGGAGGGGCGCTGAGCATGGTGGAAATGCTGGTCCTCCTGTACTGGAAATACCTCAGGATCGATCCTGAGCGCCCTGACTGGGACGGGCGCGACCGCCTCGTGGTGAGCAAGGGCCACGCGGGCGTCGGCATCGCGCCAGCGCTCGCACTCAGGGGTTATTTCCCGAAGGAAGAGCTCAAGGGCTTCAACCACTTCATGTCGCCCTTCGGCATGCACCTGGACGCAGCCAAGGTGAGGGGCGTCGACCTGTCCACCGGTTCCCTCGGGCACGGGCTGCCGATGTCGGTGGGCCTTGCCCTCGGCGCCCGCCTCCAGAAAAAGGACTGGAAGACCTTCTGCATCCTCGGCGACGGGGAGTGCGACGAGGGCTCGGTCTGGGAGGCCGCGATGAGTGCCGCCCACTTCAGGCTCGACAACCTGGTGGTCATGGTGGACCGCAACGGCCTCATGATCGACGGGCGCACCGAGGACGTGATGGGTCTCGAACCCTTCGAGGACAAGTGGAAGGCCTTCGGCTTCCTCACGCGGAAGGTGGATGGTCATGACTATGACGAACTTTCCGCAGCCATCGACTTCGCCCTCTCGAAGCCCGGCAAGCCGGTCGCGATCATCGCAGAGACGGTAAAGGGCAAGGGGGTGGACTTCATGGAAGGACAGGTGAAATGGCACTACGGTTCGGTTGACTCCGTACTGGAAGCCAGGGCAAAAGCCTCCATAGAGGCCAGCGCTTCCATCACGGGGAGGAATCATGGCTGAGATAACTGGAACCACCTGGACCTGCTACGACTCGAACACGATGACCCAGGCCGAGATCTACGGCCGCATCCTGACCGAGCTGGGGGAAAAGGATCCCCGTGTCGTCGGCGTCACCGCCGACCTTGCCAATTCCACCAAGATCGGCGTCTTCGGAAAGGCCTTCCCCGAGCGCCTCTTCAATGTCGGCATAGCCGAGCAGAACCTCTTCGGCGTGGCAGCTGGCCTGGCCAAGTCCGGCCTCATCCCCTTCGCCTCGACCTTCGCCGCCTTCGCCTCGATGCGCGCCGCCGAACAGGTCCGCACGGACATCTGCTACCAGAACCTCCCGGTCAAGATCATAGCGACCCACGCCGGCGTCGCCTTCGGCCAGGCGGGTACCACCCACCACTGCCTCGAGGACATCGCGATCATGCGTGCCTTCCCCAACATGACCGTCATAGTACCCGCTGACGGGATCGAGACAGCCAACGCCGTCCGCGCCTCGATGGACATCCCAGGGCCTGTCTACATCCGCGTCGGACGGGGTTTCGAGCCGAGGTTCCACTCCAGCGAGGACTACGGCTTCAGGGTCGGCAAGGCCCAGCGCTTCCGAGAGGGTAGCGACCTCACGATCATCGCCTGTGGCATCGCCGTGCTGCAGGCAGCCGAAGCCGCGAAGCTCCTGGCCACCGCGGACGGCCTGTCCATCCGCGTGGTCAACATGCATACAATTAAGCCTATCGACAGGGAAGAGGTCCTCGCAGCAATCAGGGAGACACGGCGGATCCTCACGGTCGAGGAGCACTCGGTCATCGGCGGCCTCGGGGGCGCCGTCGCCGACGTCATCGCGGAGAGCGGCAAGGGCTGCGCCTTCTCGAAGCTCGGCTTCAACGACGAGTTCTCGGTGGTCGGCTATCCGGAGGACCTGTACTCCCACTACAGGCTCGACGCCAATGGCATCGCAGACGCGGTGCGCGCCATCATGGGCCGGGACTTCGAGGAAGACGAGTCCTGGGAAGACGAGGTCTAGCATGGCCGAAGCCACTGCCGCTCCGGCGGTTCCTGACCGGGATCACCTCGTCGCCAGGCTTTTCTTCCGCGCGGCCTTTCCGGTCATGAAGATCGTAATTGCAGAGGATCCCACGATGGCCAAAAGCTTCGCGAAGGTCAAGGCCCGGGTACGCATGTGCTACCTCGAGGGCGGAGACTGGGAGGGAGTGACCCTTGTCTTCGACGAGGGCAGGCTCGATATCGTCGAGGAGCTCCTCGAGGCCCCTGACATCACGCTCTCCTTCAAGTCGGTCGGCAAGATGAACCAGATGCTGCGGGGAGGAGCCAACCTGCCAGCGATCAAGGGCCTTGCCCACATAGGCCTGCTTATTAAGGTATTGATGCTCCTCATGAGCCTCAAGCTCATGATGCCGAGCGCCCGCCCAAAGGACCCCGAGCGCCGCCGCCTCAAGATCAAGCTCGCCCTGTCGATGATCACGACTGCTCTCAGCCAGTACAACAAGGCCGGCGTGGAGGTGATGCGCGAATGGACCTCCCGGCAACCTGACCGCGTCTACCAGTTCACCGTCGAACCGGTCGAAGAGACGCGCATAGCGGTCTGGCTCCGCGTGAAAGCCGGGAACACCAAGGCCGGCCGGGGCATCTACACGCGGCGGAGTCCCTTTGTGCACTTCCGCTTCCTCTCCGTCGACGGAGCCATGGCTGTCCTCCTCAAGGATGTGGGCTTTGTCGAGGGGGTGGAACGCGGCTGTGTCAGCGTCGAGGGCTCGCCTGAATACGCAGCCCAGCTCAACGACCACATGGCGATTCTCCAGGGGATGTTGACGTGATTCCTCCCGACATCGACTCCGCAGCCGAGTGGCCGCCCTTCTACAAGGCGACCTTCGGCAAGATCGACGAGGAACGGAGGCGCCTCCTTCTCGAGATGGCTGTGGCCGAGTTTGCACAGAAGGGTTTCAATGCCGCCAACATCAACGAGATCGCCAGGAGGTCGGGCATCAGCATCGGCTCGATGTACAGCTACTTCGAATCCAAGGAAGCCCTCTTCCTCACCATCATCGACGAGGGCTACCGTGTCCTGAAGGAAGCCCTCACCGAAGCCGAAACCGCGGCCAAGGCCGCCGATGAAGACATAATTGGTCTCTTTGCCCGACTCCTCACCTCCTCGCGCGACTATGCCAGGAAGTTTCCCGAACTCACCCAGATCTATCTCGACGCTACCACCCAGGGCCTGGCCCCCCTGTCGGGACGGCTGTCCTATCGACTCGAAACGATAACTGCATCCCTGTATCAACGTTCCATCGCGGCGTCCAAGGCTGCCGGCACCCTCAGGAAGGAGCTCGACGCGGGAGCCCTCGCCTTCTACCTGGACAACCTCCTGATCGTGTTCCAGTTCTCCTTCGCCTCGGACTATTACCGCGACCGGATGCGCATCTTCGCCGGGGACTCGGTCGACGCCGACGACGGCGAGGGCCTTATAGCCTCCCTCGTCGACCTCGTGCGGCGCTCCGTGGCGCCTGGCTGAGCCCACCGCGGGCCGAGCAGCAGCCCGCGCGCCGGGCCAGGCCGATCTTCCTATCTATACTCTTCCCACTCGATGTTCCTCATGTCACCGTGCCTGAGGTAGGCTCGGTGCATGGCGAGGCCGAGGGAGAGCGACAGTGGTTCGTGCCCCGTCAGCGAGAGCTTGAGGTAGTCGCGGAGCATATCGCGGTACTCTGGATCGGCGCAATTGTCAATGATGATCCTGGCACGCTCGCGGGGGTCCTTGCCGCGGAGGTCGGCGACGCCGTGCTCGGTCACGATGACCTGCACCGAGTGCTCACTGTGGTCCATGTGGGCGGCGAGCGGGACAATTGCCGATATTTTCCCCTCCTTGGCTGTCGAGGGGCAGGAAAATATTGACAGATAGGCGTTTCTCGTAAAATCGCCCGAGCCTCCGATCCCGTTCATCATGGTCTTGCCCATGAGGTGGGTGGAGTTGACGTTGCCGCCGAGGTCCACCTCTATCGCGGTGTTCATCGACACGATGCCGAGGCGACGCACGATCTCGGGGTGGTTGGAGATCTCCTGGGGACGGAGGACCACGCGCTGCTTGAAATAATCGATGCTGTCAGTTACACGCTTCATGGCCACCTGCGACAGGGTCAGGGCGCAGGTCGAGGCGAAGGTGCAGCGGCCGTTTTCGAGGAGGGGCACGACGGAGTCCTGCAGCACCTCGGTGTACATCTCGAAGGGGGGGATGTCAGGGTTCTGGCCGAGGGCTCCGAGAACCGCGTTGGCTATGTTCCCGACGCCTGACTGGAGGGGAAGGAAACCCCGGGGAATGCGGCCTGCCTTCATCTCTGCCACCAGGAAGTCGGCCACATGCTGCCCGATGCGCTCAGTGACCTCCGTAGCCTCGTCGAAGCCTCCCGTCTCGTCGGCGAGGTCGGTCATCACAATTCCCGCTATCTTTTTCGGGTCTATGACGCAGATCGGGGAACCCACGCGGTCGGAAGCCGCATAGATGGGGATCTCCTGGCGGGCGGGCGGGTCCTGTGGTTCGAAGAGGTCGTGGAGCCCGAGGAGAGAGCTTGGGTGGCGGGCGTTCAGTTCTATGATGATCCTGTCCGCAAGGCGGAGATAGGTGTTGGAGGCTCCGACCGAGGAGGTCAGCACCACACCGCCGCCGGCTGTGATGTCGCAGGCCTCGACGATGGCCCAGTGTATCGGTCCCATGAAGCCGTAGCGCACGTTCTGGGGCACGAGTGAGAGGTGCATGTCGACAAAGCGCACCTTCCCCTCGTTGATCTGCTTGCGCAGGGTCGAATCGGACTGGTAGGGCATGCGGAAGCTGATGGCCTCGGCGGCGGCGAGGGCTCCGTCGAGGCTCTTCCCCGTGGATGCTCCCGTGAGTACGCCGACCTTGAAGGCCCGGCCCGCTGCATGCTCCCTCCTGGCCTTGAGCGCCAGGGCTGCCGGAACCGCCTTGGCAGCACCCGCAGGAGTGAAACCGCTGAAACCAATGGTCTGTCCATCCTGGACTAGCTCGGCAGCCTCTTCAGCGCTGAGTATGGGAAAGGGAAGGGACAAGGGAGCCTCCTGGAGGGACATTTGACCCTCTTATTCGGGCTATTTTTATCGTTTGCTGCCAGGAAGTCAAGTGGAAAGGAATATTCACAATCAGCGGCGTCCATTGCGGGGGCAGTCAACCCGTGCGATCATGCGCGTTGGGTGATCGCGGAAGGGGAGCATGGACAGGAAAGAGAGCATCGAGGCCTTCGCAACCCACGTGTCGAGGTGGAAGGCGGCCTTCTTCATGAAGTACGGCATGGACTTCGTGATGGGCAGCCGAGGCGGCACGCGCCTTCGCGACCTCGACGGCCGGAATGAACTCATCAACCTCCACTCCAACGGCGGGGTCTTCAACCTCGGGCACCGGAATCCTGCAATCATATCAGTCATGAAAAAAGCCCTCGACGAGCTCGACATCGGCAACCACCACCTGATGAGCGCCGAGCGCGCAGGGCTGGCGAAGGCCCTCGCGGAGACCCTGCCGAAGGGGCTCGGGAAGACGGTGTTCGGCGTCGGCGGGGGTGAGGCCATCGACCTCTCCATCAAGCTCGCGAGGGCCCATACGAGGCGCGCAAAGGTCGTCTCCTTCGTCGGGGCCTACCACGGGCACACAGGTTATGCGCTCGCGGCGGGCGACGAGAAGTACAGGATGCCCTTCGGCCCGCAGCCCGGTGGCTTCGTGCAGGTGCCCCACCATGACCTGGCCGTCCTCGAGGCGGCGGTCGACGCGGACACTGCGGCGGTCATCATGGAGACCGTGCCGGCGACCCTCGGCATGCCGATACCGAGCATCGAGTTCATGGAGGGCGCAGCAGGGCTGTGCCGGAAGCACGGAGCCCTCCTCATCATGGACGAAGTGCAGACGGGCCTCGGAAGGACTGGACGCTTCTGGGGCTTCGAGCACTTCGGCATCGTGCCGGACATCGTGGTGACCGGGAAGGGACTCTCCGGCGGCATCTACCCCATCAGCGCCACCATGTTCAGGGACGAGCTCGAGGAGGTCTTCCATGACGACCCCTTCATCCACATCTCGACCTTCGGCGGCTCTGAGCTCGGCTGCCGCGTCGCGATGGAAGTACTGCGCATTTCCCGGAAACCAGACTTCCTCGCCCATGTCACCTCGCTGTCAGATGCTTTCGCACAACGCGCCGGGGAACTTGCGGCACGGAGCCATGGCTACTTGAGGGGGCTCAGGCGCCTTGGACTCATGATGGGCCTGGAGTTCGGCGACGAGGACGACGGACCCCTCATGACCCGGACCAGCTACGGCGCAGGCCTCCTCATGATCTACGCCAACAACGACAAGCGCATATTGCAGTGCCTCCCTCCGCTGGTGATGGAGGAAACTGAGCTCGACGAGGTCTTCGGGCGGCTCGAAGCGGCCATCGGGAAGGCCCGCCTGCTCAAGCCCGGACTGGCACTGGCGGCGAAGGCCGCGGGGCACTTCGGGAAGAAAGGGAAGTGATGGGTACAATTAGGAATATTCCTCCGGGGGACGGGGCCTTCCTCGCCTCGATGGAGGCGGACATCGACCCGAAGGCCATCGCCGCCGCCCAGGAGGCAGCCACAAAGGGAAGGTCCGTGCCCAAGGGCAGCGTCGAGGTCATAGGCTTCGGGGAGATCTCCTGCATCCTCCGCTCCGAGGGCAGTCCCGGACGGATCTGGAAGCGCCTGCCGCTGTTCCGGGACCACGCCGAGGCCACGCGCTACGCCACCTCTTTCCACGAGTATTCCGCGGCCCTCGCGGCTGCCGGCCTCGAGCTCCCGGCCCAGACAACGACGATCGTCGACAGGCCAGGGATGATGTCCGTGCTCTACATCGGACAGGAGGAGCTCCGCACGGGGGACTTCTGCCATTCCCGGGTGCGATCCTCGGAGGCTTCAGCCTCCCTCGAGGTGATAGACCGTGTCGTGCACGAGATCGCAAAGATCTGGGAATACAACAGACACAGCGAACCGGAGCTGCGCCTCGCCCTCGACGGTCAGTTGTCGAACTGGGCAACTAGGACAATCGATGCCGTCACGGGCATTGTCTACGTCGACACCGGCACACCCCTGTTCCGCAAGTACGGGATCGAGCAGCTCGAGCCCGA
This sequence comes from Rectinemataceae bacterium, assembly GCA_049317365.1. Lineage (GTDB taxonomy): Bacteria > Spirochaetota > Spirochaetia > Treponematales > Rectinemataceae > CAIJMU01. The sequence goes on from JBMOIK010000023.1 coordinate 20,497, forward strand.
GATCCTCCTCCGGAGCACACCCGGCTTCCTCCGCTGGATACTCAGGCTCTTCTTCCTGAAAGACGTGATGGAGCGCTACTACGACCTCCGTTTCGTGCTCAAGGATCTTGCGGCTAACCTCTACAAGGAGGGAAGAGCGGACCTGGTGGAACCCTCTCTGGCCATCCTGAACGCCTTCCTTCCACCAGAGCTGGCCCCCTTCACGGTCAAGGAGATCGACGACTACTACCGCGAGGACAGGCTCATCTGGACGCTGTTCCTCGGCTTCAGGCGCGTTGACCGCTTTGTCAAATCCAGGCTGCTCGGCCTGCGCTACGATTTCATCCTGCCTGGCAGGATCAAGCGCTGAGACAGGAGTACTCATGTGTGACACCCTCTACTCGGCCCCCGGCGGATCGCAGGGTTCCTGCTTCGCCAAGAACTCCGACCGCCATCCCGAGGAACCCCAGGCGCTCTGCCTGGTTCCCCCACGGGCTCCCGCAGCGCACACGGCCTTCGGGGGGCTCTCCTTCGACGCGCCTGACTCCGGATATTCCTATGTATTATCAAAGCCCTCCTGGATGCCCGGAGGGGAGATGGGTGTCAACTCCCGTGGCCTGGCCGTGGGAAACGAGGCGGTTTTCTCCCGCTTCAAGGTGAAAAAGGACGGAGTCCTGGGCATGGCGCTTCTTCGAGCTACCCTCGCTTCTGCCGGCAGCGCTGCCGGGGCGCGGGACCTCATCTGCTCCTTTGTAGAAACGCATGACCAGGGAGGGAACGGGGCCTACAAGGGCAGCCTCGTCTATTCTAATTCCTTCATCGTATCCGACCCCTCGGAAGCCTTTGTCGTCGAGACCGCCGGCCGGCGCTGGGCCTGGAAAAATGCAGGAAAAGCCGCCACGATATCCAATGCCTACTCCATCGGCGAGGACGCAGGGGGGATGGACAGCCGTAGCCGCTCGGAGCTGGAAACAGCACGCGGCGGAACGCGGGGCGGAAAGAGCTGGCGAAGCCTGGTCGAAGACCGCTTCTACCTGGCTTTTTCGAAGGGCGACAGCCGGAGGTCCTGCACCGCCGCGGCCATAGCCGGGGACAGCCCTGCGGGTTTGGACACAATGCTGAAGGCCCTTCGCGACCACGGCCCAAGGCGTTCCGACGGCAGGGACATGGCTGCGCCCTGCGTCCACGAGGCAGGCTTCCCGGTCAAAAGCACGGCCACCGCCAGCCTCGTCGTCGAGTATCCGGCCCCCCGCTCGGGCAGTGGCGGCTCGGCGGCTGCCCCGGGTGCCGGCAAAGGAGCCTGGGCGATCGCCTGGTTTTCCGCTACGCCCTATCCCTGTCTCTCCCTCTTCGCACCAATCGTTCTTTCCGACTCGGGTTTTGTGCCGCTCTGGACCGGCTATGACTACGCGGAGGACTCCAGGGAATCCTATGCGCGTTGGGAACGCTCGAGGCTCCGCGCCAGGGTCCTCGGGGGAGCGCTGCGCTCATCCGATCCGGCCTTCCGGGACATGCGCGATGCCCTCCAGGGACGGCTCCGCGACGAGGCAGTCGGAAGCTACCTGAAGGCGCCTGGCGACGCGGCCCTCGCCAGGGCCAGGGCGACCGTCGGCACAATGATGGCAGACTGGGATTCCTTTCTGGAAAGACTGGCAGCCGGCGGGATACATACGTAATATGAATATCGTAGATTGTACCATAGTTTACCCGGCGGACCGGG
>JBMOIK010000024.1:0-21911 GCA_049317365.1 Rectinemataceae bacterium
GGACAGCCTCCTTGCCTGGCACCGCGCCCTCCTGGGACTCCGCAGCAGCAGCGCCGCCTGGGACCGGCCCTCTATCGTACAACTTGTCGTTTCGGAAGCCGGGATACTCGCTTTGAAGGTGAGCGGAGCCAGGGGAACCTCGGTCGTCCTGGTCGCCAACCTGAACGCTTCAGCTGCGGATTGCGCAGTGGCGCTCGCGGCCGACTCGGCGAAGGGCGTGCTCGGATCGACGGAGGGCGACAGCTTTGCCGGCAGCAGCCTTGCGGTGAAGGGCCTTCCGGCGTACGGGATCAGGGCCTGGGCCTTGAATGACCAATTGGTTCCTGTTGCCTTCGACCACGACCCTGTCCGAGCCGACTTCCAGTCCATCAGCCTTTCTGCCCTCTTCCTGCGTGGGAGCTTCAACGGCTGGGATACCTCCGCGGCGATGACACGGAGCGGAAGCGTCTACAGCTTTACGCAGACCCTCGAAGGGGGAAGCCCGTACCAGTTCAAGTTCGGCAACGCAGACTGGAGCACTGCCCTCGGCGGATACGAGGCAGCCTACGATGCCTCCCATGCCGCCCCCGGAACCATCGGCACAGCCGATGATGGCTGGCAGGGACTCAACCTGAGCTTCCTGCCATCAGTCGCGGGAAGCTACACCTTCACGGTAGACCTGGCCTCGCAGAAGTGGTGGATCAGCTCCAATTAGCGCTGTCTGCCCTTGGCGAGCTTCTCCTCGAAGCGTTCGAGGTCCTTGCCCTTGAGGGGGCTGTGCAGGGGCGCATCCGAAGGCGCAGCCGGTTGCGCGCCAGCCCCCACGAGGCGGCGGCGCAGCTCCGCCATTTCGGCCACGGAAAAGCGCGTTCCGCCCAGGAGGTGGCTTTCAAAGCTCGCGGTAGCGGCGGGAGCCACGAGGCGGGAGATGCCGAGAAGGACCTCGGCGTAGCGGCGGATCTCGAGCTGGGCGTGGGGGTCGAGCCTGAGGGCGAGGAAACGGAACAAGTTATGAAGATCGATCTGCCAGTACCACTCGGTGTAGAGCGAGAGCGGAAGGTTGATGCGGGCGATCTCGCGGGCGAGCCCACTTTCAACCAATACTGAATAGTCGTGGTATGACGATCTCTGGCCGGCCTCGAAGCGGGCGAGCGTGGCGGCGGCCTCGCCGGGGCCCAGGGCCTCGTCCATCCGGCCCTGCTTGTTGTCGGAGCTCTGGGCTGCGAGGTCGGCGGGTGCAGGACGGTAGAACTCGTCCTTCATCACCGAGTAGCGGCCCGAGATCTCGTTGAGCCGCGCGGTGCGGTGGCGCACCCACTGCCGCGCCACGAAGATCGGCAGCTTTACATGGAAGGTCAGGACCACCTGCTCGAAGGGCGAAGTGTGTTCGTTCCTGAGAAGATAGTCGATGAGGCCCGCATCCTCGCGATAGCTCTTCGTGCCCTCCCCGTAGGACACGCGGGCTGCCTGCACGATGCGTTCGTCGCCGCCCAGGTAATCCACGAGCCGCACAAAGCCGTGGTCGAGCACGGGATATTCCCTGTCGAGGATCTCTTCCGCCGCCTCTACCACGCAATGCGCCATCGATTCCTCCCCTGAACTAACCTAAACAGGCCTGGCCAAGCCGAGGCAAGCCGAAGCTTGCCTTGAAGTGCTATATTCGCCGAACGATGAGAGACATGCAACATGCGCGGTGAGAGCGCAGCCCTGGCCACGGCCCTCCTGTGGACAATAACCGCAATAACCTTTGAGTACGCGGGCAAGCGGATCGGGGCGAAGGCGCTCAACTTCCTCCGCCTTGTGGTGGGCTCGCTCTTCCTCGGAATCTACGGCCTCGTAGTACACGGGAGCTTCGCGCCCTTCGATGCGTCGATCGAGACCTGGCTCTGGCTCGGTGCCTCGGGCCTTGTGGGCCTGGTTATTGGCGACCTCCTCCTCTTCCAGGCCTTTATCGACTTCGGCGCACGCCTGTCCATGCTGGTCTACGCCCTGTCCCCGGCCTTCGCGGCCATCCTGGGCTGGCTCATCCTCGGCGAAACCCTGGGAACCCTGGCCCTCGTCGGCATGGCCCTCACCCTGGCAGGCATCGCCCTCGCAATCCTGGGCCGCCCCGGAGCCAAGCCCGGTGCCGCGGCCACTCAGGCAGGCGCCGAGGCCGCCACCCCGGCCCCCAGGTCGGCCGCCACGCAAGCTGTGGCTAGCGCCGCCTCCCGTCGCCTGCGCGGAATTCTGGTCGCGCTCCTGGCGACATTCTGCCAGGCGGGGGGCCTCATCCTCTCCAAGATCGGCGCGCCGAGCCTCGACGCCTTTTCGGGAACCCAGGTCCGCGTCCTCGTGGGAGTCCTGGGCTTCGGGATAGTGCTTGTCGCTACGGGAAGCTGGAAAGGCGTGTTCGGCTCCCTCCGCGACCGCAAGGCGACCGCAAGCCTGGTCGCCGGCTCCTTTTTCGGCCCCTTCCTCGGGGTTTCACTCAGCCTGGCGGCAGTCCAGGGCACCCAGGCTGGCATCGCAGCCTCCATCATGTCCTTGGTGCCGATCATGATCATCCTGCCCTCGGTGGCCATCTTCAAGGAAAAAATCGGATTCCTCGAAGTGCTCGGCGCCCTCATCGCCGTCGCTGGCACTGCCCTGCTATTTCTATAGGATGTTCCTCGAAGCTTGTTGGTAGTTCCTCGAAGCTTGTTGGTTGGCGCATTGACCGCATCCCCTCGTGTGGGCAACTTATAGTCGGAGGCTCCAATGTTCGAACTCAGGAAGGAAGTGGTCGATGACATCATCTTCGCGATGGAGGACCAGGACGGGGCCTGGCGCGTCAACCTCGAAACAGGTGAGCTGATAGCGCGGGATGCTGCCTGCGGCGACCTTGATCCCCTGGCCCTGCCCCAGCCCGAGTCGGTTGACATCCCCGAGTGGCATCCCCGGGACGGCTTCAGGCTCATGGAGTCCTTCACCGCCGAGCTCCGGGAGCCGAGCGCAAAAAAGGCCCTCCACACCATACTGTCGCAGGGACGCGGTGTCTTCCGCGGCTTCAAGGAATGCCTGGCGGCCTACCCCGCTATCGAAAAGTCCTTTCGCGAGCGTAAGTTACGCATCATGAGCCAGGCTATCCGCGAGTGGTACGACAAGGTCCGGGTAGCCCAGGGCCTCGAGCGCCTCGGTGAAACCCCCGAGGAGGTCGGCGACCTGGTCGAATCCGACCTGGGCTTTGCCACTGGCCTGCCCTCGATTGCCCGCGCTTTCTTCGCTCCCCTCCTCGAAGCCCTCGGCACCGAGATAGAGGAAGAGATCCCACTAGCCCTCGCAGCCAGGGGCCTCCATCAACTTCGCGTGGAACTGGAGCGGGAGGACTGGATCGGCCTCTGGGTCGAGGATGGGGAGGGTGGAGCGATAGCCGGAGCGGCCGGCCGCCTCGAGGGTCCACCCGAGGCGCGGATGGCCCGCATCTTCTTTGTCACCGTCCTTTCGGACTTCCGCCGCATGGGCATCGCCCGCAGCCTGGTGGACCGCCTCGCGGGCGAACTCGCCGCCGACGAAGGGGCATCGGGCTTCAATCTTCCCATCCTCGTGGACCTTGCCCTCCCGGCACCAGGACTCGAAAAGGGCCTCTTCAGTTCCGGCTTCGAGAATTTCGGAGCGCGGGCCTGGCGAAGGGGGAGCTGAGGGAGAAGAGATGAAGAGGGGCTTCAAGCGCGGCCAGGCCTGAGTCGACCCTCGGCGGCAGGGCTAGCGGCGGCTAGCCCGAAGCGCGTGAGGTCCACCACCCCGCCCTTGCCCACTTCGACACCCTCGCTCTCAAGAAGGGCCTTCTGGAGTTCAAAACCCTCCCCCAGCGGCAGGGCTATGCTCCCGTCCTTCCTGAGAACCCGGTGCCAGGGTAGCGCTTCGGCTTCCGCGCTCGAGTGGAGGGTCCGCACAACCTGGCGCGCGCCGTTGCCGAGGCCGGCAGCCTGGGCTACCGCCCCGTAGGTGGACACTTGGCCAGGGGAGATGGCGCGGAGCGCGGCTTTGATGCGTTCAGTGCTTTCTGAGGACATGAAGACAATTGTGGGACATGATCTCGGAGCCGGCAAGCGCCTGCCGGCCTGGTGACCCGCAGCTGAGGCCGGCCCCGAGGGGCTGGCGCCAGCCTGAGAACCCACCGCAGCGGCTAAGCCCGAGGGCTCCCCACTCAGGCAGCCCAGCCCTCAATCGCCGCCAGCCCTCCTCGCCCCGCCTTTACATTTCCTCGATTTTTGTAAATCATGACGCCTGCGGGAGAGATGCCGACGGGCGGGGGTTAGACCCCACGTCCGCAGCCCAGGCTGGGGGTCTGACCCCGCCTCAAGGAGCCACCGATGAAAACCTGTTTCCTGTTTCCCGGCCAGGGCGCCCAGTACGCCGGCATGGGTAAGGATTTTTACGAAACGAGCAAGGCTGTTCGAGCGCTCTTCGAACTGGCCTCCGACTCGGCGAAAATGGACCTGAAAAAGCTGGTCTTCGAGGGAAGCGAGGAAGACCTCAAGCAGACACAGAACACGCAGATCGCGATGGCCCTCGTCGAGGCGGCAACTGCCCTCTCGGCCCGTGAGCACGCGATCATTCCCCTCGCCTGCGCGGGATTCTCGGTCGGCGAATGGCCCGCCCTCGCCGAGGCTGGGGTTCTCTCCCACGCTGACATGTTCCGCCTCGTGGCCGAGCGCGGCCGCCTCATGGAAGAGGCTGGCAGGCGTTCAGGCGGCTCCACGATGAGTGCCATCATCAACCTCGCCCCGGATGCCATCGAGGCAGCCATCAAGGAAGCGGGGCTCGCGAATGTGTGGGTGGCCAACTACAACAGCCCCAGCCAGAGCGTGATTTCCGGTACCGAGGTGGAGGTCGCCGCAGCCGAGATCGCCTGCAAGGCAGCTGGCGCCAAGCGTGCCATCCGCCTCAAGGTCTCCGGCGCCTTCCACTCCCCCATCATGGCCTACGCCTACGAGGGCTTCAAGGAATTGCTCATGGATGTGAAGTTCTCCGATCCGAAGCTCGAGGTCTTCTCGAACGTGACCGGCCAGAAAATCACGAGCGGAGCCGAGGCGAAGAAGCTCGCCGCCGAGCAGATCATAAGCCCCGTCCGCTGGATCGACGAGGAAAAAACCATCGCTGCGGCAGGCTACGACCAGTGCTTTGAAATCGGTCCCGGCAAGGTCCTGTCCGGCCTCTGGGATGCGATCAACCCCGACATAGCCTGCGCTCCCCTGGGCACCCTCGCCTTAGTCGCCGGCATCTCCCTGTGAGGTCCGCTGTGGAAAAACTGCTTGCCGGAAAAACCTGCGTCATCACGGGTGGTTCCCGTGGAATCGGCCTCGCCATCGTCAGAGCCTTCGCCTCCGAGGGCGGGAAGGTCTTCTATCTTTCGAGGAGTGAGACGGCGGATCCAGCTGCCCTGGCTGCGCTAGCCGCGGAGGGTGGAGGTTCGGCCACCTGGATTTCCTGCGATGTCGGGAGCGAGGCCTCGGTCGAGGCAGCTTTGGCCGCAGTCATCACGCAGGGCGGCACTCCCGAAGTCCTCGTCAACAACGCAGGCATCACACGCGACGGCCTCATTTTCCGCATGAAGCTTGAGGACTGGGAGGCTGTCATGGCCACCAACCTCACAAGCGCCTTCCTTGTCTGCCGGAGCGCCGCCCGTCACATGATCAAGGCCCGCAGGGGCTCGATCATCAACATCACGAGTGTCGTAGGAATTACCGGAAATGGCGGCCAGGCCAACTATTCAGCCTCCAAGGCGGGCCTCATCGGCTTCACGAAGAGCCTTGCCCGCGAGCTCGCGAGCCGCAATGTGCGCGTCAACGCCCTCGCTCCCGGCTTTATCGACACCGCCATGACAGACAAGCTCGGGGCCGACGCCAAGCAGGGACTTGTAGGCACAATTCCCCTCGGGCGCACCGGCAGCCCCCAGGATGTCGCGAAAGCCGCCCTTTTTCTGGCCTCCGACCTCGCTTCGTACGTCACTGGAGAGGTATTGAAGGTTGATGGAGGGATGGCAATGTGATTGAATGCTCGGGTGACTGAAAACCCGAACATCCTGCTCGCCGGATCGCCTTCGACCCTCGGGGCGACGCCGACCGCGGGCGGTGTCAACTTCGCCATCTTCTCGCGCAATGCCGAGGCCCTCGTGCTCTCGGTGTACGCGCGCGCGGAGGATCCCAAGCCCATCCTCGAGTTCCGTCTCGATCCCCACCACAACCGCACGGGGGACATCTGGCACGTCTTTGTGGCTGGCCTCGGCCCTGGTGCCTTCTACCTCTGGCACGCCGAGGGGCCCTACATCCCGACGCGGGGCCTCCGCTTCAACCGCCACCGCGGCCTCGTCGATCCCTACGCGAAGGCACTCTCCACCCTTCCCGGCTGGCATTTTTCAGCCGCCCGCGCCTATGACCCCGAGTCCTCGGACGGCGATCTCTCCTATTCTGACCGGGACAATACTGCCCTCATGCCCAAGTGCGTTGTCGTGGCCGATAGCTTCGACTGGCAGGGCGACCGCCCCTTGAACTATCCGCTCAGGCACTGCGTGATCTACGAGGCCCACGTGAAGGGCCTTTCCCGCCACGAAAGCGCCAAGGCGAAGTTCCCAGGCACCTTCAAGGGAGTGGTGGAGATGATCCCCCACCTGAAGTCCCTCGGAATCACGAGCGTGGAGTTCCTCCCGGTGATGGAGTTCGACGAAAACGAGGTTCTCAGGAAGAATCCCCGCACAGGCGAGCGACTCCGCAACTACTGGGGCTACTCGACCATCGCCTTCTTCGCACCCAAGGCGAGTTATGCGGCCTCGGAGGAGCCCGGCGGCCAGGTCGCCGAGTTCAAGTTCATGGTGAGGGAACTCCACCGCGCGGGTCTCGAGGTCATCCTCGACATCGTGTTCAACCACACTGCCGAGGGCAACGAGTACGGTCCCACCCTCTCCTTCCGGGGCCTCGACAATCCTATTTATTATCTTCTCGACGACAACCACCGCTTCTACCGGAATTTTTCCGGCTGTGGCAATACGCTCAATTGCAATCATCCCGTCGTACGCTCCCTCATCCGCGACGCCCTGCACTACTGGGTCTGCGAGATGCACATCGACGGCTTCCGCTTCGACCTCGGCTCCATCCTGGGCCGCGACCAGAACGGCAAGATGCTCGAGAATCCCCCCGTCCTCGAGGAGATCGCCGAGGATCCCATCCTCAGGCACACGAAGATCATCGCGGAAGCCTGGGACGCTGGAGGAGCCTACCAGGTGGGCTGGTTCCCCGGCGGCCGCTGGGCCGAGTGGAACGACCGTTTCCGCGACGACGTGCGCCGCTTCTGGCGGGGCGACGACCGCGCGGTGCAGGGCTTCGCCACGCGCGTCACCGGCTCGAGCGACCTCTACCTGCGCGACGGGCGGAAGCCCTTCCACTCCATCAACTACCTCACGAGCCACGACGGCTTCACCTTGCGTGACCTCGTTACCTACAACACAAAGCACAACGACGACAACGGCGAGGGCAACCGGGACGGCCACGACGGCAACTGGAGCTGCAACTACGGAGCCGAGGGAGAGTTGCCTGTCGGGCAGCTGTGGCCCGTCGCCTCCGGCGCCGACGCGGAGGTGGCCGTCGTGCGCGAACGCCAGGCCAGGAACATCCTGGCAACCTTGCTGCTGTCGATCGGCACTCCCATGCTCCTCGGGGGTGACGAGTTCCTCCGTACGCAGAGAGGCAACAACAACGCCTACTGCCAGGACAATGATATCAGTTGGTTCGATTATTCCCTCGTGAAGGACTACGCGGGACACTTCCGCTTCGCCCGCGAGCTCGTGGCGCTCAGGCTCAGGCACCCGGCCTTCAGGCGACCGGAGTTCTTCACCGGCAAGGACGCGGACTACAACGCCATCCCCGACATCGTCTGGTACGACGACGAGGGCCTGAGTCCCGACTGGGCCCGCGTGGAGCACATGATAGCCTGGCGCATGGACGGGTCCCGGGCGGACATCATCTCCGACAGGGACGACAACGACTTCCTGGCCATCTGCAACGCCTGGCCCGAAGCCCGCGACTGGACCATCCACGCGGCTCCCCGGGGAAAGATCTGGACCCGCGTCATCGACACGGCCCTTTCGAGCCCGCACGATATCCTTTCCCAGGGCCTGGAGGAGGCCTTGTCCCCCCAGACAAGCTACCGCATGGCCGGCCGGAGCTTTGTCCTCCTCATGTCAAAGACCCTCTGAGTAGTCCGGCCCTGCTTGCCTCCGGCTCCGGCTCTGGCTACCTTAGTTCTCATGGATCGCACGGAACGAGCAAAAGCCCAGCACGCCTTCAGGAAAGGCTTGCGAGACCTGGTCGCCCACAGGGCGGACAAGGCTGTTCCCCAGTTGCGTGCCGCCGTCGAGGCGACCAACCCCGACCGGAAAGGCCTCCTGGCCGAGCGCCTCTACTGGCTCTCAGTGGCCCTGCTGCGCCTCGACCGTGTCGATCTTGCGATTGCCAGTCTCGCCTCCGCACAGAAACTCCGCCCACGAGGGTACGCCCGCGATGCCTGGGAAGTTCGAAGCAATTGCTACGGAATGCGACGCCGCGCGAGCCCGGAGTTAGACGACTTCCACGCCTTCCACTCGATCCAGATCACACGCTACCTCGGGACCCGGCCCTCGCACCGCTATGCCTCGGCTGCGGAATCTGAACTCATCATGCGGCTTGTCGCCACGGCCTGGCTCGGCCTCAGAAAGGGTGGGCAGCTCGAGGGAGCTTCCGTCGAAAGGCGCCTTGCGCTCTTCTCGGGCTGCTCCATCGATTTCCCGCGCCCAGAAACCAGGCAGGCTTCAGGCTGCGGCGACGGCATAGTGGCGGTGGATTTCAAGCGCGGGCGGGTACTTCGGGCCTCCGACCGCTGCAGCTGCGGCTCGGGGCTTTCATGGTGCCGCTGCTGCGGAAGGACAAAGAGCCCTCGGGAGCTGTAAAGGCCTCCCGCGGGAGCTGTAAAGGCCTGCCGCGGGAGCTGTAAAGCTCCGCGCGAGCGTGAAGGGGTTCTGCCAGCGGGCTATCGCCCGCTCACCTCTCCAGCCTTCTGTACACTATGCGATGCGGGCGATCGGCGTCGGTGCCCAGTTTCTCGTGGCGCCAGGCGGCGTATTCTGACCAATTGCCATCATACCAGACTGCCTCGGAGTTGCCCTCGAAGGCGAGGATGTGGGTGCACACGCGGTCGAGGAACCAGCGGTCGTGGCTCACCACCAGGGCGACACCAGCGAAATCGTCGAGGGCCTCCTCGAGGGCGCGCATCGTGTTGACGTCGAGGTCGTTGGTCGGCTCATCGAGGAGGAGGACATTGGCGCAGTCCTGCACCATCATCGCCATGTTGAGCCGGTTGCGCTCGCCGCCGGACAGGATGCCGACCTTCTTCGACTGGTCGGTGCCCGAGAAATTGAACCAGCTGCAGAAGGCCCGGCTGTTCACCTCGCGCTTTCCGAGCTTGATGATGTCGAGACCGCCGGAGAGCTGCTCCCAGACCGACTTGTCCGCGTCGAGGACCGAGCGGCTCTGGTCCGCGTAGGCGAGTTTGACGGTGTCGCCCAACTTGATGGTTCCCGCGTCAGGCTTTTCCTGGCCCGTGATCATCCGCAGCAGCGTGGTCTTTCCCGCACCGTTGGGACCAATTAGTCCAACTATGGCTCCCGGGGGCACGGCGAAGCTCAGGCCCTCGTAGAGGAGCTGCCCGTCATAGCCCTTGGCCACACCGACAGCCTCGATCACCACACTTCCGAGGCGCGGACCGACCGGCAGCACGATGCGCGAATCCTTGACCTTCTCGCGGCCGTCCTCGTTGACCAGCCGCTCGTAGCGGTCGATGCGTGCCTTGCTCTTCGCATGCCTGCCCTTGGGCGACATGCCGATCCACTCAAGCTCGCGGGCCAGGGTCCTGGCGCGGTCGGACTCGCCCTTCTCCTCCATTTCCAGTTGCTTCTTCTTCTGATCCAGCCAACTGGAATAATTTCCCTTCCAGGGGATGCCCTCGCCCCGGTCGAGCTCGAGGATCCAGCCGGCGATGTTGTCGAGGAAGTAGCGGTCGTGCGTCACCGCGATGACCGTGCCCTCGTATTCCCGGAGGTGCCTCTCGAGCCAGGCCACGGTCTCGGCGTCGAGATGGTTGGTCGGCTCATCGAGCAAGAGGATGTCGGGCTTGCGGAGGAGGAGCCTGCAGAGGGCCACCCGTCGTCGCTCGCCTCCCGATAGCACGTCGACAACCTTGTCCGCAGGCGGACAGCGCAGGGCGTCCATCGCCAGCTCGAGCCGCGCATCGAGGTTCCAGCCATCGTTCCCGTCCAGCTTCTCCTGGAGCTTGGCCTGCCTGGCCGCGAGCTTGTCGAAGTCCGCATCGGGATCGCCGTAGGCCTCCCCGATCGCCTCGAACTCGGTCAGCATGTCCACGATCTCCTGGACACCCTCGCTCACGATTTCCTTGACGGTCTTTCCGGCAGCGAGCTCGGGCTCCTGTTCGAGGAAGCCTATCGTGTAGCCCTTCTCGAGCTGGGTTTCGCCGAGGATTTCCGTGTCCCGCCCCGAAAGGATACGGAGGAGGCTCGACTTGCCCGAGCCGTTGAGGCCGATCACGCCGATCTTCGCGCCATAATAGTAGGAAATCCGGATGTCCTTGAGCACGACCTTGGTCCCGTGCCGCTTTGTCACCCTGTCCATCGTGTAGATGATCTTCTTGTCGTCGTAGGTAGTTGCCATGGGGGGGAATATAGCAAGAATCCGGGAACTTGCGCCACAGGAGCTGGCTCCTGGAGCTCCGACGCCGCTTTGGCTCGAGGGTGCTTCCTATCGATGCCAAGGCAGCGCTTCACTGGGGACCTCTGGATGCCTTGCTGGCATCCAGAGGCCGGACCCTTCCTGTAGTCGATGGTCTGATAGCCGCAAGCGCGATCGGACATGGCGCCGTCCTGGCGACCAGGAACGTGAAAGAGTACGCCGAGACGGGGGTCGAACTCTTCAATCCCTGGGATCTTGGAAAGAGCTGAATCGAGGCGCTTGTCACTAACGTCAACCGGAGTTCAGATCTCTCGCTTCGTCCCCGCGCAGAACCATCATGCGGAGTGATTCCATTTGACAAGCTTTTGCGCTCTAGCACACAGTAGCTTCATGCGAGGAAGCGCAGAGCAAGGAAGTCAAGACTCTCCACCCCGTGCCCTGGGTATCGACATCGGTGGCACAAAGTGCGCTGTCACGCTTGGCTGCCTGCATGCTGACGGAAGCTCGCCAGAGCGCCCGGAAATCGAATGGAAGGCCTCACTAAGGACGGCAGATTTCGCGGGTCCGGCTGCCTGCCTCGAAGGCCTCGCTGCCCTAGTAGACTGGGCCCTGGAAGAAAGCAACCTATCGATTCAGGCCATAGGATCGATAGGCGTCAGCTGCGGTGGCCCCCTCGATTGTAAAAAGGGCCTCATTCTCTCACCTCCAAACCTTCCCGGCTGGGACGAGGTGCCGGTAAGCGGCTTTTTCAAGGAACGCTTTGGCATCGAAGCCCTGCTGCAGAATGACGCCAACGCCTGCGCCCTGGCCGAGTGGCGCTACGGCGCGGGCAGGGGACTCTCCGACCTCGTGTTCCTAACCTTCGGGACAGGTCTGGGGGCTGGAATAATAGCAGGAGGGCGCCTCATCGAGGGGAGCTCCTCCATGGCGGGGGAGGTCGGGCACATCAGGCTCGCCGATTTCGGCCCCGTCGGCTACGGAAAGGCCGGCTCCTTCGAGGGCTTCTGCTCGGGCGGAGGGATCGCCCAACTCGCCCGGAGCCTGGCCCTCGAGGGCATCCAGGCCGGCACGCCATGGGGCTTTTGTCCCAGTACCGATGATCTTTCCGGAATCGACGCAAGATCGGTCGCGGCGGCAGCCAGGGCCGGCGACGAAGGCGCGAAAGCGGTGTTCTCCCTGTCGGGGCGCTTCCTCGGAAAGGGACTCTCGGTCCTCATCGACATCCTCAACCCCGAGGCTATCATAATTGGCGGTATCTTCATGCGTTGCGCCGACCTTTTGGTCCCTGCCATGGAGGAGGCCATGTCCGGCGAGTGCCTTGGCCTGAGCCGGAAAGCCTGCGTCGTCCTCCCCGCCGGACTCGGCGAGGAGGTCGGCGACTACGCTGCCCTGGCAGTCGCCTTTGGCCACATCGCAAAGGAGCAATTGTGAATACTCGAAGCATTGCGATCCTGGCCGACCTCATGGTCCGGCGGCCCGAACTCAGGGCCTGCGAGCGCGACATCCTTGCAGCCTGCACCATCCTGCGTGACTGCTTCGCCGCCGGAGGGAAACTCTTCACCTGCGGGAACGGTGGCAGCGCGGCCGACGCGGAACACATCGTGGGTGAACTGATGAAGGGCTTCAGGTTGCCCAGGCCCCTCGCCGAGGACAAGGTCATGGCCCTCGCCGGGATGCTGGGCGGCAATGCCCTGGACTTCTCCAGGCGGCTCCAGGCTGCCCTGCCGGCCATCTCGCTCAACGGCCACCCGAGCCTGGCGACCGCCTTTGCCAACGACCTGTCCGCCGACATGGTCTTCGCCCAGCTCCTCTATGGCTGGGGCAAGGCGGGTGACGCCCTCCTCGCCATCAGCACTTCGGGGAACGCCCAGAACGTTTTCAACGCAAGCATCGTGGCCAAGGCCTTCGGCATCACGGTGATCGGCCTGACCGGCCGCAGGGGGGGGAAGTTAGGCGAGCTTTCGGATATCTGCATCAGCGCTCCCGCAGACGAGACCTTCCTCGTTCAGGAACTCCACCTGCCGATCTACCACGCACTCTGCGCAATGCTCGAAGCGGAGTTTTTCGGCCATGATTGATCGTAGTTATTCCTTTTCTGTCATCTCACCAGAAGGAGTCCCGCCATGACTGTCCTCGCGATCTGTTGCCACCCCGACGACATGGAGATGATGATGGGGGGCACCCTCCTCCTCCTCAAGGAAGCAGGTTGTGCGATCCATACCATCAACATCGCCAACGGCTGTGTCGGAAGCGCCGAGCATAGGCCACAGGAGATCGCTGCGATACGCTGGGCCGAAGCCCAGGCTTCGGCGGCCCGGAACGGCTTTGTCATCCACGAAAGCCTCGTGGACGACCTGGACGTCTTCTACGAGCAGAATCTCATCAAGCGCGTAACGGCCCTCGTGCGACAGGTCAAGCCCGACCTGGTCTTCACCCAGTCCCTCGAGGACTACATGGAAGACCACATGAACACCGCGCGGGTCGCTGTCACCGCCACCTTCTCGCGCGGCATCGAGAGCTTCCGCTCGATCCCCGATGAATCGGCTGTCTTCGAAGATGCCATGCTCTACCACGCAACTCCCCACACCCTCACCGACATGATGCGGAGGCCCATCGTTCCCGAGATCTTCGTGGATATCGGCAGTGTCCTCGAAGAGAAGACCAGGATGCTCGCCTGCCACGCCAGCCAGAAGGCCTGGCTGGACAGGACACAGGGCTTTGACTCCTACCTCAGGACCATGGGGGATATCGCCGAGCGGGTTGGCGCGATGTCAGGCAGCTTTCGCTGGGCTGAGGGCTGGCGCAGGCATTCGCACGTGGGCTTCACCAGGCAGGACTGCAATCCCCTGGCGGAACTTTTGGGCGGGCGCTGCATGACCACGCCTGCGCGATAAGCGAAACCTCATAAATGGAAACACTTTCTGGTTTCATAGCCTTCATCTTCAGCTTCAAGGCCTATGTCATGCTGCCAGGCATCATCCTCGTCCTCGGCCTCATCATCAGGATGAAGCCTGGGCAGGCTGCGCTTTCAGCCCTGCGCCTGGGTGTGGGATTTGCAGGCATTTTCATCGTCTTCGACTTTTTCGTAAAGCAGATCGCGCCTGCGGTGACCTCGATGATCGTGACCCGCGGACTCGATTTTCCTGTGCTGGACGTGGGCTGGCCTCCGCTGGCCGCGATAACCTGGGCATCGCCCATCGCACCCCTCACCATCGTCCTCGTGCTCATCCTCAATATCGCGATGCTCTCGCTGAACATCACGAAAACGATCAATATCGATATCTGGAATTACTGGCACTTCGCCCTTGTGGGAGCCCTGGTGCAAAGCGCTACCGGGAGCATCGCCCTCGGACTCATAGTAACGACCCTCATTGCCTTCTACTCCATCGTTGTCGCGGATTGGACTGCGCCCAGGGTGCATAGCGAGTGTGGGCTCAAGGGCATCTCCATCACGACCCTCTCGGTCAACGGGATCCTTCCCTACGCGGTAGCGGCGGACAAACTCTTTGACCTCGTCCCGGGCCTGCGGAAGATATCGCTCTCCCCCAAGGGCACGGCACAGCGCTTCGGCATCCTCATGGACCCCCTCGTCATCGGGGCCAGCATAGGTGTCCTTTTCGGGATCCTGGCGGCCTACGACATCAAGCGCGTACTTGAGCTCGCCATCAACATCGCCGCCGTCATGTTCATCCTCCCGCACTGTGGCGGACTCATCGGCAGGGCCATGGAGCCGGTATCGCTGCAATTGAAGGCCCTGATCCAGAAGCGCTTTCCCGACAAGAAGGTCCTCTACATCGGCATGGACTCCGGCATCCTCATGCAGAACAGTGCTGTCATCGTCACCGGGCTCATCCTCATGCCGATCAGCATCGCCATCGCCTTCGTCCTGCCGGGGAACAAGGTGCTCCCCCTTGGCGACCTGGCGAACCTCATTTCGGTGATGTCGGTCATCGTTCTCGTCACCCGGAGCAACGTGTTCCGCGCCGTGATCATCGGCATTCCTGTGGTTATTTCCTTTCTTCTGATCTCCACGCATTTTGCGCCCATGTACACCAGACTCTCGGCCCAGGCAGGGATGGTGGGCACGGCGAGTTATGCGGGACAGATCACGGCCTTTGCCGACGGCGGCAACCCCCTTCGTTTCTGGTTCTTCTACCTCTTCCAGGGCAATCCGCTCGCCCTCGTTGGAGTTCCGGTTGTCCTGGCACTCATGTATTTTGCGTGGAAACGCAACAAGAAGGAGCTATTGGAATGAACATCCTCGCTATCGGCGCACATCCCGACGATGTGGAATTCTACTGCGCGGGAACCCTGCTCAAGTATGCCCGTGCCGGCCACAAGGTCTTCATCACCCTTACGACGAGCGGCAACATCGGATCCAACGTGATCGTGGGGCGGGAGGAGATAGCCCGCATCCGCGAAGGGGAGCAACTGGAATCCGCCAAGCTCTACAACAACGCCGAGGTGCGCTTCCTCCGCAACGACGACGAGGGACTCCTCGATAGCCCCAAACTCCGCTCTGACCTCATCGATGCGATCCGCTGGGCCTCACCCGACGTGATCCTCACCCACTTTCCCGGCGACATGAGCACTGACCACAATGTCACGGGCACCGTGGTGGGCCGCGTCATGCTGAGTCTTCCGGGCAAGAACGTGCCTGCCACGGAAGAGCCCATGACCACGGCCCCAGCCCTTTTCTACTGGGACACCGCAGCCGGACTCCACTTCGAACCCGAAGCCTATGTGGATGTTTCGGATACCATGGAAGACAAGCTCAAGGGCCTAGGCATGCACAAGAGCCAGTTCGCCTGGCTCTCGACCTTCCAGGACGTAAGCCTTACCGAACACAGCCGCATCCTGGGATCCTTCAGGGGTCTCGCTGTCGGGCGGAAATACGCCGAGGGCTTCCGCGCCTATCGTATCCATGGCTACATGCCCGACTGGAAGCTCCTTCCCTAGGAAAGACAGCATGCTGACGAAAGCTGCCCTCATCGACCGACTCAGGCACAGTGGGCTTGGCTTCGACCTCCTCGAGTCCGGTTCCCGCTGGATGCTCATCGCGCCGGCCCTCGGTGCACGGATCATGGGTGCAGGCATCGATGAGGAAAACGCCTTCTGGGTCTCGCCTGACCTGGCGCGCGGCCCCTGGGATGAAGGCGGCAACGCCGGGGGCATGAGGACCTGGCTTGCCCCCGAATCCGGCCCACGGGCCTTCTTCTTCTCCCCCGACGGCCTGGAATGGGGGGTGCCCTCCGAACTTGATCCGGGTAACTATGAAGCTATTTCAGGGCTTTCAGGATGGCGGAGCTACTCGACGCAATTAGTAGCCACCGCAGCCGACGGCGGGTGCTACCCAATATCCATTACCCGCAGCATGAGGCTGGCGGGAAAGGCCCCGACTCGTCCCTCAACCCTTGTCTTCGATTTCAGGCACGAATTCAAGAACCTGGGCACTTCGATCATCGAAGGGCGCATCGGACTCTGGTCGATTCTCCAGCTTCCCTGCGAAGAGCCAGGAACGGTGTTTTTCGCCCTCTCTTCGCTGCAGCGCGAAGGCGACTCCTGCCTCAGGCCCTACTTTGTCGAGTTGCCGCCTGGTGTCGCCGGCGTAGCGGAAGATTGTGCCTGGCTGAAGGTCTGCGGGGGATCGAGATACAAGGTCGGCCTGGCGGCGAAGGACTCAGAGGGGACAGTCGTCCACATCCGCAGGTCGAGCGCAGCTGAAAGCAATCGCAATTCGTATCTTATCGTGGCCATGCGCTTTGCCGTGGATCCTGATGGCGTCTATCTCGACAAATCCAGCCACATAGGTACCGAAGCGCTCATGAATGGAGATGCTGTCCAGGCCTACAACGATCCAGGGAAGGGAGACCGTGCCTTCTGTGAGATCGAGGCCCACTCATCCGCAGCACGCCTGGCCCCGGGTGAATCCGACATCTCCGAAATCGAAGTGACGGTCGCCCGTCTCAAAAGAAACGAATTATCTGAGTATGTTTCGGAGCGCCTGGGCATGCATGACTTGCCCTTGTCGGCCCTGCCCGACTGAGAGGCTGTCCGCACTGCCTCGCTACAGGAGTCCCTTACCCTGCATGTATTCGAGCGAATCGAACACCGCCTCGAGCGAGGTATACCGCGGATGATAGCCGAGCAGCTTCGCGGCCTTTTCGATGCTGCAGCTGGGACTGTGGGCAATGTGATCCCAGGTAGCCGCAGCATCCTCCGCTGAGCAGCCAGTGCGGAAATCTTCCCAGGAATGGAAGCTCATCGATGGCGCCTTGCCAAACCAGCGTGAGACCGCCTCGGCGTAGCCGCGCAGGGTCAGGGCCTTGGCGGATACAATGTGGAAAGCCTCGCCAATGGCTCGGTTGCCGCTCGACATCGCCGCCATGAAGGCCCAGGCAAGGTCATCGGCATGCACGTGGTGGACAGTCTCGAGCCCGAGGTGGGGGATGGAGATTTCCTGGCCACGGGCCAGCCTCTGGAATACCTCCGGGTTGAAATTTCCCGCCGGATTCAGCGGCCACCATCCCCTGCCCACGATATGGCCCGGGTGGATGATCGAAACAGGAAATCCCCGGCTGCTTGCCTCCGACAATAAATTTGCTTCTATTGCTGCCTTTTTGATGCCATAGTCCCCGAAGGGATGGCGGCTCTGCAGTTCCGAGGTCGGCACTTCGGCGCTGTGCCCATGGACCCAGATCGTGCCGCAGTGTATGAGCATCCTGACCCGTTGCCTCAGCGCCTCCACCAACTGGCTGGCGCTTCCCGCATCGAAGCACACGAGGTCGATGACGACATCGGGTTCCAGCTCAGCGATGCGTTTCCCGAAGGTCCCGGCGGAGTCTTCCAGGTCGCGGTCCGCGACAACCATCGAAACCCTTTCCCAGGCGCGGGATGCCACATAGGGGCGCCTTTCACCCCTCGTTACACAGAAGACCTCGTGCTCGGCGGCGACAAGCCTGGGTATCAGGTAGGAACCGATATGCCCGCTTCCACCGATTACGACCACACGCATCTCGACCTCCCTAGCCTTTCAGACCGGTCATCGCGATACCCTTGACGAAATACTTGGAAAGGAAGATGTAGAGCAGAAGGATAGGAAGACAGGCGATCACGCTAACCGCAAGTTGCTCGGGATAAGGGGTATTGTACCCACCCTTGAAGAGGGCGATGCCCTGGGGCAGGACCCGCATGTCGGGGTTGGACATGACGATCATCGGCCAGAGGAGAAGGTTCCAGACCCACTGGGCATGGAAGATGACGAGGGCAAGCAAGGCTGTCTTGGCCATCGGAAGGCCGAGCTTGACGAAGATGGTGTATTCGTTGGCGCCGTCGATGCGCGCGCTCTCGATGTAGTCGTTGGGAAGGGCATAGAAGAACTGCCGCATCATGAAGACTCCGAAGGCCGTGAGGCTTTCAGGTATGATCAGGCCCCAGTAGTTGTTCTGCATGCCTAGCTGCCGCACAAGGATGAAGAGCGGGACGACGATGGCCTCGAAGGAGATCATCATGGTCGCCAGCACAATCGTGAACAGGACATTGTTTCCCTTGAACCTGTATTTTGCAAAGCCATAGCCTGCGGTAGCAGCCAGGAAAAGGCAGAAGAGGACAGCGATGGTCGTGACTACCAGGCTGTTGAGTATGAGCCTCGGGAAATTGAAATCCGGGAATTTCGTGAAAACATTCACATAACTCATCCAGTTCCATTCAGGTGGGAAGAACTGTATGGGAATGGCCAGGACATCCCGGTTGAGCTTGAACGAGGAGATGATCATCCAGAGGAAAGGAAAGACGAAGACCGCTCCGAGGGCAGCGATCAAGACATAGAGGATGGCACGAAGAACCCTCTCCCTGAATCGATATGAGGTCATCGGCCTACTCCCCCACCGCACCGGACTTGAAAAGCCGCAACTGGAAAACCGAAAAGACAAGGAGCGTCAGGAAGAACAGGACCGATATGGCCGCCGAGTAGCCGAATTTGCTGAATTCGAAGGCTTCCTTGAAGATGAGGAGCGACAATACTTCTGTCGATCGGGCCGGCCCCCCCTTGGTGATGACGTATTGCAGGGAGAATTGTCCGAAGGTAAAGATGATGCAGGAGATCACTCCCAAGGCTATGGTGTTTCGGAGATTGGGGATCGTGATGTAGAAAAGCTGGCTCCAGAACCCGGCCCCATCGATGCGCGCCGCCTCGTAGTAGGTGACGGGGATGTCCATGAGTCCTGCGATGTAGATGACCATGTAGTAACCAACCGATTTCCAGACATAGACAATTATGATCGCATAGGGCGCAGCGCTCGACGTGGTGAGCCAGGCGGGGCTGATTCCTATGAGTTTCCTCAAGATGATCGGAATCAGGCCCGTGGACTGGAACATGAACTCCCAGACAACTCCCACCGCCACGATTGACAGGATGACGGGCAGGAAGATGAGGGATTGGAGGAAGTTCTTGTACTGGATCAGGCGACTGCTCAGCATCATGGCAAAAAGGAAGGCCAGGACATTGATCGCCACGACCGAGATGAGGCTGAAGTGGAGAGTACCCACATAGGAATTGATGACGCGTTGATTTCCTGCCATCGTCAGGAAGTTCTTGAAGCCCACGAATTTCATGGGGTTGAGAAGGTTCCAATCGAAGAAGGAAAGGCAAAAGGCGCTGATCATCGGATATATGAGGAAGATTGAGAATATGATGACCGTCGGAAGAATGAAGACATAGCCGGTCTTCTGGAGACTGTTCACCGAGTAGCTGGCTTTTCGCATCTCTCATCGCCCCTTCAAAAAGCGTCCCCGCCTCATGAAGGCGGGGACAGCACTACAAACCGTACTGCTACTGGTAAATGTTCCTGATCTCGTCCTGGAGCTGGGCTACGACATCATTGACCGAGCTACCCTGGTAGATGACGCCGGAGATAGCCTGCCAGACAGCATCCGTAACGAGTCCGCCCTTGGTGGAGGAAAGCCATACGGCAGTCTTGGCGAGCTCACCCTTGAAAACCTCGTCGTAGTAAGGAATGAACTTCTTGGCGAGGGTCGGATCGAGGGCCTGCTTTCCGTTCGAGAGCGTCATGCGTGGCTGGTGATAGCCTTGCTTGATGAACTCGTTGGGCTGGCTGGCCAGGGCGTCGAGAAGCTTGAAGGCCATCTCGGGATTCTTGGAGAACTTGGACACGTAGAGGCAGTAGCCGTAGCCGACGCCGCCGATGTCCTTGCCGTCCGCGAAACGGGGATAGGGGAAGGGTTCGACTTCGGCGCGCTTCACCGAGTAGGTGTCGAGGACGCCCCAGTACCAGGTTCCTCCGGTGAGGAACATGCCGGACTTGTTGTTGCCGAATCCCTCGCGGTCATTGTCGGCGAGGGCGGGATCCCAGATCTTGCTGCTCGTCACGAAATCGGTGTAGGTCTTGATTCCGCGCTCGAGCACGGCGGTCTGGTCCATCGATGCCACGAGGCCTTTCTCGGTACCCCAGTCGAGGCCAAGCTGCTCCATCATGTTCGTGAGCACAAGGAAGCTGAAGATTCCCTGCTTGGAGTTGGACATGAAGCCGTTGCGGACAGTGGTGCCATTCTGCACCTGCATGAGCTTCTTGCCGACTGCGGCGAACTGCTCCCAGGTCTTGGGCTTGTCCTTGGCCGGGTTGAGGCCAGCAGCTTTCATGTCGGCGATGTTGATCCATCCGACGTAGTTGGAAAGCTCAAAGGGAACGCCATAGTACTGGCCATCCCAATAGCCGCCACAGGTTTCGATGGCGCCGGGATTCCACATCTTGACCACATCGGTCACGCTCTTCTTGCCGAAGGCCGAAGGAACAAGCGGAACGGCCATTCCGGCGCTCAGGAACTCCGCAGCCTCTCCGTTGTTGAGGGCGAAGGAGTCGATGGAACCACCCGCGGCAAGGACGGTACGGATGATGTTCACCCGGTCGCCGTCCGGCAGGAGGACCATCTTGACCTCTACGCCCGGATTGTCTGCCATGAATTTCTTCACCGCATTGGTATTGATCTGGTCGTAGACCGTCTCGGACCAATGGTAGTGGTAGAGAACGATCTTGGGAGCGCCGCTTACAGCCAGCGCCAGCGCGAACGCGAATGCGAACAACAGAACGCGTCTCATCATTGTGCCTCCTAGTTTCCCTCCGGAGCCGGGGTTTCCATTTCTTCCCCTGGCATCCGCCGATATCAGCCCCAACGGAGCCGTGTCAGCCAATTAGTGACCCTGAGCCTGCAGGGCCTTTCCGGCGAGGCCCACGTACATTTCGACCGTGTCCTCGAATATCCTCTTTCCCTTTTCCGCGGTGGAGTCGCGCGGATCCATCCTGACAACCTTGTCCGGCGCGGGATGCTCACTGAAACCCGGCCCGTCGACGATGGAAAAATCCTTGTAGTGCAAGGGGACTTCGCGCGCCGGCAGCGCGGCAAGATCGACGACCTTCTGTCCGCCAAGGAACTCCTTCTCGTAGTGAAGCATGATCGAAGTCTCCCCGAGGTCGGCATGTCCCATGAGGTTTTTTTCCGAGATGTCGAGCACCACAGCAAGCTTCCAGACCACGGTCGTGTCAGTCGCATGCGAATAATGCCTGGCCAGCCGTTCGAGGGTTTCAAGCTGGTTCCAGGCCCCGTGGCCGTTCACGATGACAATGGCCTTGTAGCCCTGACCTATGAGCATTTCCAGGGTAGAAGCGATCACAAGTCCGAACAGATGTTCCTGATAATAGTGGCTCGTCCAGGTGCAGGTGGGGAAATCCATTCCCACTACCCAATCGCCCTTCTTGAACCCAAGGCTCTCCAGCATCCAGTCAGGCCTCTCACGCTCGGTCCCGATATAGAGGGTAGGCATGACCACGCCCTTGCCGAGCCGCCTGCAGGACTCCTCAGCGCAAAGCCGGGCATTGATCGGATCCATGCCGAGCGGCAGGTGTGGACCGTGGTACTCAAGCGGCCCGACAGGGAGGAATACCAGCGGCGCACGCTCCAGCTCCTCCCTGAGTTGGGCAGGCCTCATCATTTCGAAGCGGATTTCCCGATCGTTCATTGACTCGTCCCTCCGCGCGGATACCGCGCCTTGAAGCAACCCTTCCTCATGGCCCTGCAAGCCGCTTTTTCGTGTCTGCGAGTGATGTACCCGCATCCATGCTGGGCCAGTACTCGAGGCCGAAGTAGCCCGAGTAACCCATGGCTTCTATTGTATTCAAAATGTAG
>JBMOIK010000025.1:0-21548 GCA_049317365.1 Rectinemataceae bacterium
CGTAGATAGTACGATGATGCCGACGGTCGCCGGGCAGGATCAGGCTGGCGCCGGCGGGGCTCAGGCTGGCGCCGGCAGGGTTCAGGCTGGCGCCGGCGGGGTACGGGCCGGTCTCCGCTGGCCCAGCCGCCTCGTGGTAGAGACGAGCACCAGATGCAACCTGGCCTGTGCCATGTGCCCCAAGCAGAACGGCTGCGACGACGGGGAGGGCGGAGGCGAGGGGGATTTCGCGGAGGAGCTCTTCGGGGCCCTCGCTCCGGCCTTTCCCCGGCTCGAATCCCTTGTGTTGAACGGCATCGGCGAGCCCCTCCTCCACCCGGCTCTGGCTGACTTCGTGAGGCAGGCGCGCGCGGCCATGCCCCCGGACTCCACGATCGGCTTCCAGACCAACGGCGTCCTCTTGGACGGGGCCAAGGCCTTGTCGCTCATAGAGGCGGGAGCGGACCGCATCTGCGTCTCACTGGACGCCCTCGACGAGGCCCTCTATGCGGGCATCAGGACAGGGGGAAAGCTCTCACGTACCCTGGCCGCGATCGAGGCCCTGGAAAAGGCACGGAATGCGACCGGGAAGGACAGGGCCCGCATCGGCATCGAGTTCGTTGTCCGTCGGGACAACCTCGGGGAACTGCCCCGCGTGGTCTCCTGGGCTGCTGGGCACGGGGTGGACTTCATGCTCGTCAGCCAGCTCTTTCCCTACGAAAAGGCCTCGGTGGACGAGACTGCCTACGATGCCAACCTCGACCTCGCGCTTGAACTGCGGGCCAAGCACGAGGCCAGAGGCGCCGCGCGCGGCCTCGACATCACCCGCTACCCCGAGGTCTACCTCAAGTACTCAAAGACGGCCGAGGAGGAGGATATTGTCGCAATTGTGAAGGAGCTCCAGGCCGAGGCAATCGGACGCGGCATCACGGTCAACCTCGAACGGCTGTTCCGCCACGACTCGACGATGATGGAAGGCGCCCGCCGCGTATTTGCCGAGGCGCGGGAGATCGCCGGGGCTGCCGGCCTCGAGCTGGCCCTTCCGGAGGCGGCACCGAAGAGCCAGAGGGCCTGTGAATTCGTGGAGGGCGGCTCGGCCTTCGTGTCGCGTGACGGGAAGGTCCATCCCTGCTACTTCCTCTGGCACCGCTACGCCTGCCATGTCGGGGGCTGGGAAAAACTCGTCGCCCCGAGGAGTTTCGGGAGCCTCGAGGAGCGCGGAATCCTGGAAATCTGGAACGACGAGGCCTTCGCGACCTTCCGCAGCAACGTGCTCCGCTACGAGTATCCCTTCTGCCTCAACTGCAACCTCGCCCTCTGCGACTATGTGCAACTGGATGATTTCACCCAGGACTGCCACATCAACGAAGAGCCCTGCGCCGCCTGCCTGTGGTGCATGGGCCTCTTCCGCTGCCTCTATTGAGGTGACTACCTCTTCTCGTACTGCGCCTTGATCGTCACGTGGCGGTCTTCTTCCTCGAGCCCGTGTCGTAGCTTCCCTGCCAGGTAACGATGTCGGAGGAGAAGTCGATGCTGCCCATCCCCGTCACGCTCAGCATGTCGTCGGCCCTGGCCCGGTTGAAATACGTGAAGCTGGCGATGACTGCCACCAGCACCGCAGTGCTGGCCACGAAGGCCGGCCAGGCAGGGAGATGGGCCCCACCCCCGGGGTACCCTCCCCGAAATTGGCTATTTCCCCTCGTTTGCTTTCGACAGGCTGCGCGGCTAAGCTTGGCTCCGGAGGACAAAATGAGCGAACATGGCAAAGACGGGGACAAGCTCCGGATCTGGCGGGGCAGCGCAAAGCTGCTTGTGGCTGCCGGGGCCCTGACAGGCATATTCCTGGACTTGGCCTTCTGGAATGGAGTGAGGGGGAGCATCACCCTGGCGTCCTACTTCACCGAGCAGAGCAACCTGATTATCGCAATTGTATATATACTCACCGGCCTTGGCGCGCTTCGGGGAAGGCAGCCCGGGAAGGGCATTGCGGCGCTCGAGCGATGCGCGAGGGTCTGGATCGTCATGACAGGCCTGGCCTTCCATTTCCTGTTGTCGGCGATCTACCATCCGGAAGGTGCCCTGGGAGTGGCCAACATGCTCGCCCATTACGTAGTGCCCATCGGATCCTTCCTCATCTGGCTTTTCCTCGAGCCGAGGGGAACGTACAGGATCGGCGAGTTCTGGCTCTGGATCTCATACCCCCTGGCCTACTGCATCTTCTCCCTGCTCCGAGGCCAGATCGATGGCTTCTATCCCTACTACTTCGTCAATCCCCTGCCCAAGCCCGAGGGGGTCGGCTCGCTCGCCGCCGTAGGCCTCTGGGCTGCCATGATGGCCTGCGGTTTCATCATAATTGGGTTCTTGTTCGCGGGCATCGACCGGTTGCTGCCCCGACGCCCGCAAAGCGGAGAAGCGGCAGGGAAGGCCCCCCTCAGCCCTTCCCGAAGCGAAGCCTCGCCCTGACAAGCTCCCCGGGATCGATGGTGTCGTCGAGGTCGGCATCGTAGAACATGAGCAGAAAGAGTTCCTTGCCGCCCCAGGATTCGACCGGCTCCGTCGTCCCTCCCGAGGCCAGTCCGATGAAGGTGGCCATGACGTCGCGGGATTCCCCCTTCGCCGCGAGGAGCTTCAGGCTCTGGGACTCCGTGCTTCCATCGATGTAATAGAGGTAATTGAACCCACCTTCGCCGAGGTAGAGCGTACGCGAGGCAGGGTCGACCGCCATGCCCATGCCCGGGCCGAAGGGTCCGTCGGAATCGGTCCTGTCGCCGACATGGGCGAGGAACTGGACGCTCGCCAGGGTTCCCGCCAGGACCTTGATGCTGTAAAAGCGCTTTCCCGCCTCGTCGTAGGGCTTGATGAGGGCGTGGATGGAGAAGGGCCTGGCCTCGAGGGCCGCGCGTACGGTGGTATCGGAGGAGGGGACGAAGGTCCGCCCGCCCTGGTCGATCGATACCCAGGAAGGCCCTGCGCATCCTAAGGAGAGCGCCGCCACGAAGGACAGGAAGGCGATGGAGTGAAGCGGATTCTTGATGATAGTGGTCCTTTCCCCGGCCCTAGATGTCGGCGCCATTGGCTGGCGCGGGCGCGGGTGTCACGATGAGCTTGTCGATGCGGTTCCCGTCCATGTCGACTATCTCGATACTGCAGCCCTGCCAGGAACATTTATCCCCGGGACGCGGGATGACGCCCATGACGTGGAGCACCAGTCCTGCGACCGTTTCGTATTCTCCCTCCCCGGGTATCCCCTCGAGGCCAAGGACATCGACGAAGTCGTCGATGGAAAGGGAGCCGTCGACCAGCCAGGAGCCATCCTCGCGGCGAGTCATCTCGGGTTCGTCGGCGTCGCCGGTCTGCGGTATGTCCCCGACAACAGCCTCCATGAGATCGGCGAGGGCGACAAGCCCGGTCACTCCGCCGTACTCGTCAAGGATGAGGGCGGTCTTGACGCCGCTTTCCTTGATGGCTGCGAAGGCCTTGAGGGCGGTCATTGTCTCGGGGATCATCACAGGCTTGTGGAGGAGGGGGCCGAGTCCGGCAAAGGTGCCGCCCACGATAGCGGCGAGGGTTTCCTTGACCGGGAGGAGGCCGATGACGTCGTCGAGGTCGCCCTCGAAAACAGGCAGGTAGGCGTATCGCGAGCATGACAGGACGCGGGCTCGGATCGAAAGCGCGTCGTCACCCGCGTCGATGGCCTCGACCTCGGTGCGCGGAGTCATCAGCGAGGTGACGCGGAGGTCGCCGAGGGCGAGCACTCCCTCCACCATCTCGCGTTCGCGGTCCTCGAAGACTCCCGCCTCGGCTCCCAGCGCGATGAGCACCTTCACCTCGTCCTCGGTGACCGAAGGCTCGGGATTGGAATGGATGCCCATGAGTCCGACGATGAGATTGGTGATGGCCGACAGGAGCCGGGCCAGGGGGGAAAAGGCGATGGCGAAGCCGCGGATGGGACGGATCACCGCGGCCGCGATGGTCTCGGGCCGCGAGAGGGCGAGGGTCTTGGGCACCAGTTCGCCGATCACGACCGTGATGAAGGTCGTCACAATTACGACGATACCGAGCGACAGCGGTCCGGCGGCGGCCGCGAGGGCGGGCACCCGCGAGAGGAATCCCTCGAGGCCCTGGGCGACGGTGGCTCCGCCTATGGCCCCCGTGGAGGTCCCGACGAGGGTGATGACGATCTGGATGGTGGAAAGGAAGCGCGAGGGGTTTTCGGCGGTGGCGAGGACGAGGGCATAGGCACGCTTGCCCTGTTCGGCCTCGCTCCTGAGCCGCGCCTTGCGGGAGGAGACGACGGCCATCTCCGCCAGCGAGAAAAAGCCGTTGGCCAGGACCAAGGCGAGCATCAGCGCGATTTCGGTGAACATCGTCGACAGGTGTAGCATGGCGGACACAGGAGGGCAAAGCGGGGTGGTCGCGCTATACTCGGGACATGGAAACACCCAAGGCACGCGGCAGGCCTCCGAGAATCCTCGCCGCCTTTGTGGCAGTCCTCATGCTCTGGGCTCTGGCCGTCGGCTGTGCCTCCTCAAGGGGCTCGACCTACCGCTCCGGCTCCCAGGACGAAAACACCGCAGCGGCCGCCAGTGCGAAGGCAGCCGAAGCCCGCAAGGCCGAGGCAGCCAAGACCAAAGAACCCTCACGGCCGCGCCCTCCGACTCCAGCTCCGACCCCTCCACCACCCCAGTACACCCAGGCCTTCGGAACGCCCAGGCAGCAGACAGGCTATTGGTCCCCCCTCCCGCCGCCGCCGCCTCTTCCATCCATAGGTACTGTCGTCATTTCCGGCATAGCCAGGGATTCGCGCGTCGAGATAGACGGTATCCCCTACGCCGCAATCCCCTCGAGCATCGTCCCCCTCGTGATGCGGCTTCCGGCGGGCTCACACCTGCTGCACCTCAGCCGCTTCGGTTTCGCCGACCAGAGCGAAACCTTCGACCTCTCCGAAGACGGGATATACCGCTACGAGGCGAGCTACAGGGCAATTGGCTTCGCCCTCCGCTCCATCGAAGCCTCCCCCCGCCGCTTTGACCCCTCCGACCCCGGCTTCCTCGGAAGCAGCTCGCTCGAGCTGGCCTTTGTCTCGCCGGGTACCTTTGTCCTGGAAATACGGGATGACTCGGGACGGATCGTGCGCAGCCTGCCCGAGATAACTGTCACACAGCCGACCTGGTCCTGGCGCTGGGACGGCCGCGACGGCTTCGGCCGCCCCCTTCCCGAGGGGATCTACACTCTTTCAGCCGGTTCCCCCGATGGCCAGGCAGCCGGCGCCCCGGAATACAAACCCGCCTCTGAAGGCACGCCGATCATCACCAAGGGAGCCACCCCCGCCAGCGGCGACAACCCGGCGGCTGTCCGTGCAGACAGGCCCGCAGGCGCAAGCCCCATGACCGCTGCCATCGAGATTTCCCGGGGGCATTCGGCAGCGCCCCTGGCCAGCCTTTCCTCGGGCATGGGCGGCCTCCTCTACGTTCCCTCCGCCCAGAGCCTGGCCAGCGGCCATCCTGAGTTCACGGTCGGCATGATCGGACATCTGGATCCCGGCTCGGCCAGTGCCGTGTCCGGTCGCCTCATCTCCCTGGCGGGACTGCGCCTGGGCGTTCCGATGGACGGACTCGACGAGACGCGTTCCCTCGAGCTGGACTTCTCGGTGGCGGGCATCTTCCACCCGGGGGCGAAGGAGGCGGTTTCGAGCGACAGCTACGCGACGAGCCTTTCGGTGGAGCTGCCGCTCACCGGTGGGGGCGGCCAGTCCCTGGCGGCGGCCATCATCGGAACCTGGACCTACGGCAGTTTCATTACCGCAGGCGACTGGCCGAGCCCCTGGGACGGGCCCACCCGCTTCCCGGGACTCTCCCTCACCCTGCCCGTGGAGTGGAGCGACGGCTTGATCCGCGCCTTGATCGCGCCGGAACTCGAGGTTTCCGCTTTCTATCCAAGCTATGTGCCAGCGAGGGTGCCGGGTTTCTATGCCTGGGGCTACCTCCGAGGAGGCGTGGAAGCGCCGCTGGGGGATTTTCGCCTCGGCCTGTCCGCCGCCCTCCGCTCGACCACCTTTGACCAAGCTTTCAGGCTGGCTCTTCCAGTCGAAGCCGGATTCGAGCTCAGGTGGCACGCGAGAGAAATCCCCCTGGCGCTGGGCTTTATCGCATCGATGGAATTCGAGTCGATGAGCGCCTGGTCGGTGGGCTCGGGCCTCCTTGTGCAAACGCGCCTGTAACCAAGCCGAGTTCCTCGAACCTTGTTGGCCAACAAGGTTCGAGGAGCTTCTATTGCCCAAACCCGCTATTGCCAACTATCTTCCAGCGATGCATCGCTGCCCCTGGTGCGGAACGGACCCGCTCTATGTCCGGTATCATGACGAGGAGTGGGGCAGCCCCCTCCACGACGAAGGCAAGCACTTCGAGTTCCTCCTCCTTGAAACGCAGCAGGCAGGGCTGTCCTGGATCACCATCCTCCGGAAGCGCGAGGCCTACCGCGAAGCCTTCGCCGGCTTCGAGGCCGCAAAAGTCGCCCGCTTCGGGCAGGCCCAGGTCGAAAAACTCATGGAAAACCCGGGGATCATAAGGAACCGCCGCAAAATCGAAGCATCCATTACAAACGCCAAGGCCTTCCTCGCCATCCAGGAGGCGGCCGGGAGTTTTGACAGCTGGATCTGGAACTTTGCCGGAGGGCTTCCCCTCGTCAACGCGCCACGGACCCTCGCCGACATCCCCACAACCTCACAGCTCTCGGACTCCCTCGCCAAGGAACTCAAGCGGCGCGGCTTCTCCTTTGTGGGCTCGACTACTATCTATGCCCACCTTCAATCCATCGGCGTGGTGAACGATCACCTCACTTCCTGTTTCCGCTTCGCTGAACTCGCAACGCCATCAACCAAGACCAGTCCCAAACTTTGACTACACAAGGAATTCCATGAATCTCAGCTACGAATCCATTAGGGAGCGGCGCTCCATCCGGAGCTTCGACGGACTGCCCCTGTCCGCCGCCGACACCCTCGCCATCAAGAAAGCCTTTGACGAGTGCCTCCCAGCCCCCTTCGGCGGCTCGCCGCGGTTCCTCTTGGTGTCCTCGGGCCTGATCGGCGCCAAGGACGACCCCAAGATCCGGGAGGGCCGGATCGGGACCTACGGCCTGATATCGAAGGTGCCTGCCTTTGTGGTAGGAGCCGTGGCGAGGGGACCGCGCGGACTCGAGGACTTCGGTTATTCGATGGAGGGCCTCGTGCTCAGGCTCACCGAACTCGGGCTCGGCAGCTGCTGGATCGGCGGTCTCTTCGACCGGAGCGCCGCCGCCGCGGCCCTGGCCCTCGGCCCAGGGGAGCTGATGCCCGCAGTCCTGGCCATAGGAAAGGAAGCGAAGCGCCGCACCGTTCCCGACCGCCTTACACGGATGGGAGCCCGCGGGGATTCCCGGAAGCCAGCCTCGCAGCTCTTCTTCGACGGCGATTTCGACACTCCGCTGGCTAGTGGCGCCCGCGAATCCGAACTCCTCGAAGCGGTGCGGCTGGGACCCTCGGCCTCCAACAAGCAGCCCTGGCGCATCCTGCGCGACAGGAATGGCTCGACCTTCCACCTCCACCTCGAGGAGGACCGCCTCTATAATTCTGCCCTCGGCGAGATACACATCCAGAACATCGACATGGGCATTGCCATGCGGCATTTCGAGGTAGCGGCGCGCGCGCAGGAAATGCTAGGATCCTGGCGCCGGTTCGAGGGCGATCCTGTCGGTCTCCAGCCTAATTATTCATATATCGCCAGCTGGATTCCCGGGAGCTGAGGCTTGGGTTCTTGCAAGGTCCCTCAGTACATTGACCTGAAGTCAGTCGCAATGCCCAAGGGAGGGTTACCGTGATTTCCAGGAAAATAGCCGACAGGATCAACGAGCAGATCAATCGCGAGATGGCCTCGGCCTATCTCTACCTCGGGATGTCCGCCAAGATGGCGGAAAAGGGTTACCACGGCGCAGCCAAATGGCTCCTCAGCCAGTACCACGAGGAGATGTTCCACGCCATGAAGTTCTATGGCTACCTCCTCGACCAGGGATCCTCGGTGGAGCTCAAGAGCCTTTCTGCCCCCGAGGTCAAAACCTCCGACTTGAAGGAGCTCTTCCAGAAGGTCCTCGAGCACGAGAGGGGAGTCACGAAGAGCATTGTCGAGTTGCTCGCAATGGCCAAGGCCGAGAACGACTACGCCACCGAGATCTTCGCCCAGTGGTACGTCGGCGAGCAGGTCGAGGAGGAGAAGAACGCCTCCGAGATCCTCCAGAACCTCGACCTCCTCGGCGGTTCGTCCCAGGCCCTCTTCCTCCTCAACATCGAGCTCGGAAAGCGCCTGCCCGAGGTCACCACCAGCTTCCTCGAAGTGGAGGGAGCCCACTGATTCCGCTTTCCTACAGGAGCACGCGGTCCGCCTCGGACAGCCTGCCTCCTGTGGATGCCGCGACCGCCCTCCTCGCAGGGCTCGCGCCGGACGGGGGTCTCTACGTTCCCGTGGAGATCCCCCACCTCGACCCCGAGCTGCTCCGGAAAGGCCCCTTGTCCTTTCCGGAGCTCATGTTCCGCGTAATCAGGCCTTTCTTCTCCACCCTCCCCGAAGACGCCCTGCGCTCCTCCGTGGAGCGTGCGGCCTGTCTCTTCGACACGGAAGCCGTCGCTCCCCTCGTCCACGCGGGGGGCCTCCACGTCCTTGAGCTCTTCCACGGCCCCACCCTCGCCTTCAAGGACATCGCCCTCACCCTCTTCGGCTCCCTCCTGTCGCTCGCGAGGGAGGTTTCCGGCCAGGGGGAAAAACTCATCGTAATTGTGGCTACCTCCGGGGACACCGGCTCTGCTGCCCTTTCCGGCCTCGAGGGCCTGGGAGGGGTCCGCGTCGTCGTCCTCTATCCCTCCGAAGGCGTGAGCGAGGTCCAGCGCCTCCAGATGACGACGCGCGACTCGCCCGACTCCCTGGTGCTCGGCGTAAAGGGAACCTTCGACGACGCCCAGCGCATCGCCAAGAAGCTCCTCGTCGATCAAGCCGCCCGTGCGCGCTTCGCTGCCGCAGGCTACTCCCCCTGTTCGGCCAATTCCATCAATGTCGGACGACTCATTCCCCAGATATCCTACTACGTACATTCATTTCGGGAGCTTCGAGCGGCCGGACTCCTGGGGCCCTCGGGCCTCATGGACGTCGCCGTGCCCTCGGGCAACTTCGGCAACGTCCTGGCTGCCTGGTACGCCCGGCGCATGGGCCTGCCCATAGGGAACTTCCTCGTGTCGACCAACCGCAACCGCGTGCTGGCGGACTTCCTCGAAACCGGGAGCTACGACCGCAACAGGGCCTTCCACCTCACCACGAGCCCGTCCATGGATATCCTGGTTTCGAGCAACGTGGAGCGCCTCCTCTTCGAGGCCACGGGCCGTGACCCGGCGCGCACGGCCGCGCTGATGTCCAGCCTCGCGGGCGCGGGCCGCTATACCCTGACCGATACCGAACGTGCGGCCTTCGCCGACTTCCGGGGACATGCCGTCGATGACGAGGGAGCCAGTCGCGAGATCGGGCGCGTCTTCGCGGAGAGCGGCTACCTCCTCGATCCCCATACTGCGACAGCCGCAGCGGCCCTCCGCGCCCTGGGCGCCATCAACCCGACCGTCATCACGGCGACTGCGAGCCCCTTCAAGTTTGCGGGCACCGTGGCGCGGGCCATCGGCGCCGCTACCGCAGATGGGGGCCGAGCCGGCGAGTTCGCCACCCTCGCCCGCGTAGCCGCGAAGGCAGGCCTCGAGCTGCCGACAGCATTGGCAGGCCTTGAAACAAAAACCGAGCGCCACAGGCGGAGCTACGCACCAGAGGACATCCCTTCGGCGATAGACAGCTGGCTTCAGGACAGGTGATCAAGCGCCCTTCCTGAGCTTCTTTCTCGCATACATGTCAGCGTCGAGTTCAGCCAGGAAGGATGCCGCATCAGCGCTTTCCGTCCGATCCCGACAGGCCCTGCCAATGCTGGCCGCGAGCCGGTAGGGCTGGCCTTGCCGCTCAGAATGGCGCTGGAAGCCCTCCTCGATGCGCACAACCAGTGATTCCACTCCCACAGGACCCTTCCCCTCGAAGAGCACCACGAATTCGTCGCCACCGAAGCGCGCCACAAGGTCGTCCGCACGAACGGAGGCCAGAAGGATCGCGGCAGCCGCCTCGAGGGCGCGGTCACCGGCCTCGTGTCCGAAGCGGTCGTTGATGCTTTTAAAGTCGTCAAGGTCCAGAAGAAGGCCGCAGAGCGGACTCCCCGGCTTGCTCTGCTCGAGCCTTCGCTGGAGTTCCTCGTCGAGGCTCCTCCTGTTCGCAGCTCCCGTGAGGTGGTCGGTCTTCGAGCGCCTGTTCTCGATGTTGAGGTTCGACATCAGGAGAAAAAGCGCAGTGGAGGGCCATAGGAGGGTCAACCCGAAAACAAGCATCTGCACGATGCCGGCCGCGACCATCGGAAGGGGAAAGGCGAGGAGGGTGAGGAAGACCCGGCCCTTCACCCTGCGGCGGTTGACGATGACAAGGCCGAGTCCAATTGCGACCAGGCCGTACTCGATGGCGACGAAGTAGAGGTAGGCGCTGCCCCTCGCATAATGGTTCCCCTCGTCCAGGACGTAGAGAAGGCCCGTGAAGGGGGAGGAAATCGCAGCAATTGCCATCAGGGCCAGGACGGGCACGAGCCTCCGGGAGATCTTCCTGACTCGGGCGTCGTCCATGAATACCTGGAAATCGGAGTAGAGGATGAAAAGCGCCGCGGGAACCGAATGCAAGGCATAGTACAGAACGATATCGATGTGGAGGGCGAGGCGGGCGGCGCTCCCCGGCACGCCGTCGAGCTGCCAGCTCACTGCGTCGATCACGAGCATGGCTGCGGTCGAGGCAAGGAAGAGCCTGAACACGAGGAAGCCCGCCACGCTCTCCGTCGAGCTGCGGCGGTTGCCGGAGAACCAGAGTATGACGATTACAAAGAGGGTGAAGGCCTCGGTCTGGACCCGAAGTAGGTTTTCCATGAGGCCTAAGTCTATTGGCCCGAAAGGGGTCTGTCAAATTTCCCCAGGCGATGCCAGCGAAACCGGCAGATTCCCTGGCCCGGCAATCAGGGGATGGTGCTTCCGTCGCATGTCGCGACAGGGCGATTATCGAAACAATTATGATTAAAACAATTCTACAATCTTCCGGTTCAGCGTTCCTGCCCTGCGCGAAGGCGGCAAAAATGCCATGGTCCAGCTCATTTCCTGCGGGAAGGACCATGCCAACCCTCCCGGCCAGGATGGTGAATGGCGCAGCGTCAACAATGCCTTCGATCGCGGCAAGTGGCCGCAGGCAGTTTCCACGGATGAAGCTTGAAAGCGCGATGAAGCCAGGACAGCCATCCGACTCGTACCTGCGGTCAGGCAAGATCCCGGGGGCCAATGCCAGGCGCATCATGATGAACGCATTCCACACAAGATCTGGAAAGCGTGAAGACGCAGGCTTGAGAATGTGTGTCGAGGCCGCCCCTCCCTTGGGCAGGTACCATCGCCCATGGCGGATCAAGAGCGGGGTCTTCTCCTGTGCGCCCGCAAGCGAAGCAGCCATTCAGCCAGGCGACGGCGGAGTTCTCCATCGGGCAAAAGCCCGGAAAAAAAAGGCAGACATGCTGCTTGGGAATATGGGCGGTTTCGGAGTGGCAGGGAATGAGAAAGTGCCCAGGCATCGCTGCGGCCAAGCCACTCTTCGGCATGACTGAATATCACTCCGCGGTCGGAAGTCGACTCAAGCCAGCCCAGGATGAACCCGAGCTGGAAGACGGCTAGCCTCATGCCCCCTCACCCCGGAGTACAGCAATCACGTCGATGCCGAGGGAGCTGGCTATCATAAGTGTCTTCCCCAGCTCGATAGTCGGCTTCCCGTTCTCAAGATCGGACACAAAACGCGTTCCCGTGCCGCCAAGGGCAGCAAGCTGAGCCTGGGTGTAGCCCAGCGATTTCCTCCGCTCCCGGATCAGGGTCCCGATCTCCTTGGCACTGCTGATGCTCTGCATTCTTTCAGTGTAATATTCCCGTTAAGGAATGAATAGTCTGAGCTGCTGCGTTCACTCCCGTACGGGAATATATCAATAGTCTCGAAATCTCATTCCCGTACGGGAATGAGATTTCACCAGATTCACGGTCGGGGCCGCTCCACCGGTGCCGCCCGACCCGCTGCCACAGCCTCCGCCGTCGATGCGAGCAATTCCCCATAATTGACGTTCATGCCCTGGGCTTCCATGGTTTTCATGAGCCGGGCGAGGGTCTTGTGAGCAAAGAAGCCACGCTTCCGCACAAAGGCCATACTGCGCTTTCCAGTCATGCCGCCCGATTGGGCAAGGAGTTCGGCCAGCCGGGGAGGAAGCTTGCCTAAGAACCCCAGTCCCTCGACCCCAAGGACCAGGTAGTCGGCCGAGCCAATGCGGGGGGATGCTCCCCTCGCCCCTTCGACAGCCTCGACTTCATGGCCTCTCGCCTCGAAGGCCTTTGCCATGGCCTTCGACAAGGACGCGATCGCCCGCGCGTTTCCCGCCGAAATGTAGACAATGCAAACCCGCATGACGTCCCCTTACTGGCAGTATGTCGCCTGATGGTCCCTGTGGCATAGGGGAAGGCCTGCCCGTGAGCCAGGCCCTTCCAGCCACGCTGCGCCGCCCTCAACCCCAGGAAAGAATACGGTCAACCTTCGACTTGACGACCATTCCCGCCATGCGGAGCATCCCGAGCCGGCTCCTCGCGGAAGCCAACTGAAGATAATTGCTCACAGTGTCCTTGGGGATGACAGCGGACGCTGCCTTCCGTCGCAGTTTCATGGCTCCCGGAGCGCAGCTGCTTACGCAGAGGCCGCAGCCTATGCAGCGGTCGGCGTTCAGGGAGATTGCCCCGCCGACCAGGCTGATGGCATCCATCTGGCAGCGTCCGAGGCAGATCCCGCAGACAGTGCAGGAATCCGCATCGTGAGCAACTATGAAGGCATTGGCCACAAGGTCGGCCGGTTTGTCGAACTGCTTGATGCCTCGGAGCACGCCGCAGCAGCAACCGCAACAGGCACAGATGAAGATCGGGTCCCGGGAGTTGGATGGCTGGAGGACCAGGCCTGCCTCATCAGCCCGCCTGAAGATGTCGAGTGCCTCCTGTCGTGAGATGGAACGAGCCCGGCCGGAAGCCACCGAGGCGTCGGCTCCCTCGTCGAAGGACAGGCACATGTCGAGGGGCTTGCCACAGCCCTCGCCCAGGAGCGCGTGCTCCTGGCGGCAGACGCAGTTCCTGACGGCGAAGCGGCTGTGCGCGCCCACGATCTCCTCGGCCCTCTCATAAGGCATCACTGCGTATTCAAGGGAAATACTAGCACCAATTGGTATGGTCCGTATCTGGGGGACCCGCGTCCAGGGGCCCTCCTTGAAGAAGGTCGGGTTGTACTCCTCCGCAAGCTCGGCCAGCTCGCGGTCAAAACGGTCGACCTGCTCCTCCATGAAACCGACCACGTACTGGTTCACCGAGTAACTGCTGCTGCCATCCCTTTCCCTGTGCACCGAAATCAGCCCCTTTTGGGCCATCCTGTCGAGCAAGGGAGTGACCTCGGCTTCAGGCATCCTGGCCCGGAAGGCCAGGACCCTAGCGCGCTCCGCCAGGAGGCTGAGATGCAGGAAGAAGGCCGCTTCCTGGGCAGTGAAGAGCTTCCTGAGGATCCTGAGCTCCACGCCGCCAGGCGCGGCCGGATAACCGGCTGGCAGGCGGTCGAGAAAGAGGGCCAGGTTTTCAAAGACATCCTTCATGGAGGAGCTCCTAAGACGTGAAGGGATTCCTGACTTGGATCGGGCCAAAGGAACCGCCCCCCCCATCAGCAGAGCATATTCCTGCTACCCGAAGGTCCTCTTCGCTATCGCTCCCAGCTCCCCGAGGTTTTCGCACACGACTATGCCGTTCTCGCGGAAGGCCTTGAGCTTGCCCTGACCTGTGCCCGAGTTGCCGCTCACGATGGCACCGGCGTGGCCCATGCGGCGGCCGGGCGGGGCGGTGATTCCAGCGATAAAACCAATTACGGGTTTCTTGATGTTCGCCTTGATGTAGGCTGCGGCCTTCTCCTCGTTGTTGCCGCCGATCTCGCCGACCATCACGATGCCGGTCGTCTTGTCATCGGCATTGAAGGCCTCGAGGCAGTCGATGAAGTTGGTACCGTTGACGGGGTCGCCCCCTATGCCGACGCAGGTGGTCTGCCCGTAGCCTGCCTGGGTGAGGGCGTAGACTGATTCGTAGGTCAGCGTACCCGAGCGGGAGACGACGCCGATGGGACCGCCTGGCGTGTGGATAAAGCCTGGCTGGATGCCGATCTTGTATTCACCGGGGGTGATGATGCCGGGGCAGTTGGGCCCGATGAGGCGGCACTTCTTGTCGGCGAGGTAGCGCTTGGCACGCATCATGTCCATGATCGGGATGCCCTCGGTGATGCACACAATCAGCTCGATGCCAGCCTCGGCGGCTTCCATGATGGCATCGGCTGCGAAGGGCGGGGGCACGAAGATCATGGTGGCATTGGCTTTCGTGGCAGCCCGCGCCTCGCGAACGGAGTTGTAGATCGGCCAGTCGCCGGCCTTTTCGCCGCCCTTGCCGGGGGTGACGCCGCCGACCACGTTGGTTCCGTATTCAGCGCACTTCTGCGTATGGAAGAAGCCGTCTTTCCCGGTTATGCCCTGGACGATGAGGCGGACGGGTTCCTTGGTGAAGATGCTCATAGTTGCTTCCCTCTCCTCTTACTTGACCGCCGCGGCTATCTTCTGCGCGGCGTCGGTCAGGGTGGTGGCCGTAGTCATGGGCAGGCCCGATTCGCGGAGGATTCGTCGACCCTCTTCGACATTGGTGCCTTCCATGCGGACCACCAGGGGCACGGAGAGCTGGGTTGCCTTGGCCGCTTGCACCACACCGTTGGCCAGCGTATCGCAGCGGAGGATGCCGCCGAAAATGTTGATCAGTATTCCCTTGATGTTGGGATCCGACAAAAGGATGCGGAAGGCGTTGGCTATCTTCTCGGCGTTCGCGCCGCCGCCCACGTCGAGGAAGTTGGCTGGAACCGCCCCCGCTGCCTTGATGGCATCCATCGTGGCCATGGCCAGGCCCGCCCCGTTGACGAGGTTGCCCACGTTGCCGCCGTCGAGCTTGATGTAGGCCAGGTCGTACTTGAAGGCTTCAACCTCGTGGGGGTCTTCCTCCTCGACATCCCGATATTCAAGAATGTCGGGATGCCGGTACAGGGCGTTGGAATCGACATCCACCTTTGCATCGAGGCATATGACCTGGTTGTCGGCGGTCAGCACGAGCGGATTGATCTCGACCATGGACGCATCGTAGTCGAGGTAGAGCCTGAAGAGGTTCTTCAGCATTGCAAGGAACTGCCTGGTGGCTGCAGCGGGCAATCCGAGGCCGACAGCCACTTCGCGGGCCTGGAAGTCCAGAAGGCCGGAGGAGGGATCGACGTAGACCTTCACGATCTTTTCAGGGCTGTGCTCGGCGACTTCCTCGATCTCCATGCCACCAGCCGCGCTGGCCATGATCAGGTGCATGCCCGTCTCGCGGTCGGGCAGGATGCCGAGGTAGAGCTCCCGGGCGATGTTGCATCCCGCTTCCACGAGGAGGCGCTTGACGAGGCGCCCCTTGGGACCGGTCTGCCTGGTGACGAGGGTCATGCCGAGGATGGCCTTGATATGCGCCCGTGCCTCGTCGACGTTCTTGGCAAGCTTGACGCCGCCGCCCTTGCCGCGGCCGCCCGCGTGGATCTGCGCCTTCACGACGACAGGCCAGCTGCCGATCGACTCGGCGACCTTCACAGCGCTCTCCACATCAAAGGCCGAGCCACCCTTGGGCACCGGCACGCCGTACTTCGCGAAAAGTTCCTTGCCCTGGTATTCGTGTATCTTCATGGCTGCCCCCTCACGATCCGAAACCAGCGCCGATGAACTCCCGGTTCATCCGCGCGATGTGCGACACCGACACGCTCTTCGGGCACTTGGCCTCGCAGGCGTAGCTGTTCGAGCAGGCGCCGAAACCTTCCTTGTCCATCTGGGCAACCATCGACAGGACGCGTTCCTTGCGCTCGGCCTTGCCCTGGGGCAACAGCGCGAGCTGGGAGACCTTGGCCGCGACAAAGAGCATGGCGCTCCCGTTGGGACAGGTGGCCGCGCAGGCCCCGCAGCCGACACACTGGGCTGCGTCCATGGCCTCGTCGGCGATCTTCTTGGGCACCGCGATGTTGTTGGCCTCAGGCGCCTGTCCGGTCTTCACCGTGACGTAGCCGCCGGCCTGCATGATCCGGTCGAAGGCCGTGCGGTCCACGACGAGGTCCTTGATGATCGGGAAGGCCCGGACGCGGAAGGGTTCAATTGTGATGGTGTCCCCGTCGCTGAAGCGCCGCATGCGGAGCTCGCAGGTGGTGTTGTGCTCGAAGGGACCGTGGACACCGCCGTTGATGACCATGCCGCAGCTGCCGCAGATGCCCTCGCGGCAATCGTGGTCGAAGGCGATGGCGTCCTTGCCGACGGCGACCAGGCCCCTGTTGACGACGTCGAGCATCTCGAGCACCGAGGCCTCCGAGGAAATGCCCGTGGCCTCGTAGGTTTCAAAGCGGCCCTTGTCGCCGCGGTTCTTCTGTCTCCAGACCCTGAGTTTGAAGTCCATGTTCCGGCCCCTTACTTGTAGTTGCGGTTCGACGGGATGTCGTACTCGAAGCTGAGCTCGTCCTTGTTGAGGACTGGAGCCGCGCCTT
The DNA here is from genome assembly GCA_049317365.1 of Rectinemataceae bacterium. GTDB lineage: Bacteria > Spirochaetota > Spirochaetia > Treponematales > Rectinemataceae > CAIJMU01. Next base: position 16,746 of record JBMOIK010000025.1, read on the forward strand.
CCCCGGCGTACTGCCACGCCGCCGCATAGGCATAGTTCTGATCATCGCGCCTGGTTTCGCCTTCCTCGGTCTGGTGTTCGACACGGAAGTGGCCGCCGCAGGATTCCTCGCGGTGGAGGGCGTCGCGGGCCATTAGCTCCCCGAAGTCGATGAAGTCGGCAACGCGACCTGCCTTCTCGACTTCCTGGTTGAGGTCCTTGTCCGAACCGGAGACCTTGAGGTCCTTCCAGAAATCCTTCCGTATTGCCTGGATCTCTGAAATCGCAGTTTCCAGGCCGGCCTTTTCGCGGGCCATGCCGACCTTTTCCCACATGACGTGTCCGAGGCGGCGGTGGAAATCGTCTGCCGGGACCTTGCCGTTGACGTTCATCAGCCTGTCGATACCGACCCTGACTTCCTTGGCACCAGCTGCGACCTCAGGAGCGTCGGTTTTGATGGCTTCGAACTTGGTGTCCGCCAGGTAGTCGCCCACCGTGTAGGGAAGGACAAAGTAACCGTCGGCGAGGCCCTGCATGAGCGCAGAGGCGCCGAGGCGGTTGGCTCCATGGTCGGAGAAGTTGGCCTCCCCAGCCACAAAGAGGCCGGGTATCGAGGACTGGAGGTGATAGTCGACCCAAAGACCGCCCATCGTGTAGTGGACTGCCGGGTAGATACGCATTGGTTGCTTGTAGGGATCCTCGTTGGTGATCTCGTGGTACATGTCCATGAGGTTCCCGTACTTCTCCGCCATGACCGGCTGGCCCAGGCGCTTGATGGAATCGCCGAAGTCGAGGTAGACGGAGAGGCCCGTCTTTCCTACGCCAAGTCCGAGGTCGCACATCTCCTTGGCGCGGCGCGAAGCCACGTCGCGGGGCACGAGGTTGCCGAAGGAGGGGTACATCCGCTCGAGGTAGTAGTCGCGCTCGGATTCGGGGATCAGTTCGGGGCTTCGGCCATCGCCCTTCTTTTTGGGCACCCAGACGCGGCCGTCGTTGCGGAGGCTCTCGCTCATCAGCGTGAGCTTGGACTGGTAGTCGCCGGAGACGGGGATGCAGGTGGGGTGGATCTGCGTGTAGCAGGGGTTGGCGAGGTAGGCGCCCTTCCTCCAGGCCTTCATGAGGCCTGAGACATTGGAGGCAACGGCGTTGGTGGAAAGGTAGAAGACATTGCCGTAGCCGCCGGTCGCCATGATGACGGCATTCGCCAGATGCGTCGTGACCTCACCTGTCACAAGATCGCGGACGACGATGCCCCGGGCCCTGCCATCAATTACGATGATGTCGAGCATCTCTTTCCGGCCATGGACCTTCACGCTGCCGTTCTTGACGTTGCGCATGAGGGCCGAGTAGGCACCCAGGAGGAGCTGCTGACCGGTCTGGCCGCGGGCGTAGAAGGTGCGGGAGAGTTGTGCGCCACCGAAGGACCGCGTGTCGAGGCTGCCTCCGTACTCCCGGGCGAAGGGCACGCCCTGGGCTACGCACTGGTCGATGATGTTGCCGGAAACCTCGGCGAGGCGGTACACGTTGGACTCGCGGGCGCGGTAGTCGCCTCCCTTGATGGTGTCGTGGAAGAGGCGCCAGACCGAGTCGCCATCGTTCACGTAGTTCTTGGCCGCGTTGATGCCGCCCTGGGCTGCGATGGAGTGGGCCCTGCGTGCCGACTCGTGGAAGGTGAAGCACTCGACGTTATAGCCGAGTTCGGCGAGTGAGGCCGCTGCTGAGGAGCCGGCGAGGCCTGTCCCGACTATAATAACTGTGTATTTGCGACGATTGGCCGGATTGACCAGCTTCATGTCGAACTTGCGGGTGGACCAGCGTTTTTCGATGGGACCGGAGGGCGTCCTGGCTTCCAGTTTCATTTGATGCCTCCGAAGTACATGACGAGGGGGATCGAGGCGAAGCCCGCGGGAATGACGAGCCAGACGAGGACGCCTACCGCGTCGATAAAGCCGCGATACTTCGGCGTCCTGAGCCCGAGGCTCTGGAAGAGGGCCTGGAAGCCGTGCTTGAGGTGGAATCCCAGAATGATGAAGAGAACCTCATAAAGCCCAATAATCACAGGCTGGCCAAAGGCAGCAACGACCAGCGGGAACATGTCCACCGGCTCTCCCGAGAATCGACTCGCGATAAAAAACTGGATGATGTGCCAGACCAGGAAGGCGAGGATGGCGCTACCGGTGTAGATGGGCAACCTCGAGGCGATCTTGATCGTCTTGGAGCTCCCCTTGACCGCATAGGCCTTCGGCCGGGCCATGCGGTTCATGAACCACACAAAACCGCCGAGGAGGAAATGGAGAATAAACCCCCCAAAGAGGATCCATTCGATCGGCCGCACGACAGGATAGGTCCCGAGGAACTCCGCGTAGCTCGAGAACGCTCCGTTTGAACCTGCAAAAAGGAAGAGGTTCATCGTGAGGTGGAAGGTCAAGAAACTGATGAGGAAGAAGCCCGTGAGGGCCATGAGCAGTTTCTTGCCTATGGAGGAAGAGAGGAATCGTAGTGCTCCTGACATCCTGTGGCCTTTTTCCCGGCGCGCCGTTTCGGCTGTATGCCGGCAGAGTGGAGTAGAGTAGCACATGGGGTATCACGAAACGGCAGTGCATGCAAGCTGAAAACCGAGCCTCTTGTGTGTCGTGACAGGTCTATCGGACTCGGATTGACCTTGATCGCCCATCCTGTGACGGGGCGGAGCCAAGCGCCGCCCCCACTATCCTTAGCAAAAGCATAGCCTGGAATGAGGGTTTCCTCTCCCTCCGCGAGATCGCGACTCGTTATACGATGCTGCCCGGAGGTTCCCATGCCCAAAACCAATTCCCTGGCGCTATTGCCCTTGGCCTCTCTCGCTCTTCTTCTTGCCCTTTCCTGCACTCCGGCTGTCCCCTCTGGCGGTACGACCGATGCCCGGACAAAGGCACAACAGGCACTGGATGACGCACTCACCCTCGACATGTTCGACTTCAAGGACGGTGGAGGCGCGCTGACTGCCGTATCAGGCTCCTTTTATGCGCCCCTTGAGACCAAGGACAAGGCTTTCAAGCTTTCCTGGTCCTCAATCTCTCCCTTCGTCACCAAGATCGACCCGGTGTCGGGGCAGGTATTCATAAAGATACCGGACCCCATTCCGGCAGATACCACGGCGACTTTGACCGCAACGGCTACGCCGGTTGCGGCACGAGGAACCGAGGCGACCGTCGATGGGAATGGGGCTGCCAAGGATTTCAGTTTCACGGTGGCCACGCCAACTTCGGATGCAGATATGGCCAACCTTGTCGCTGCCGCAGTGACTGGCAACCTCCTTGACTTCTCCGGCAAGGATAGCGCAACCGCAGTCACCGCAGGTTTTTCCCTGCCGCTCTCCGGCAGTTACGGTACAGAAATCACCTGGACCTCCACAGGTTCGGGTGTCACCATCGATTCCAGCGGCAAGGTGAGTGTGACTACGCCAGCCACGGGAAGCGCAGCCTCAACAGCTACCCTCACGCCGACGGTCAAGAAAAAAAAGGGTGCGACAGCGACTACTTCCGCGACCAGCATCGAGCCGACCAAGCAGCCGGATCCCATCACGATTACCATTCCTCCGGTCACCCCCCTGGTTGCCGTGACGAATGATGCTGCGGCAATCCCCGAGATCGTGACGGCCGCACTTTCTACGGCAACAACCTCGGGCAGTCCCGCCGGCATCACCGGCAACTTCACGCTTCCAACAGCGGGTGACCGCGGTACGACCATCGCCTGGACCAGCACGAAAACAGATATCCTCGTCATAGATCCAGTTACGAATATATGTACTGTGACTGCGCCGGCTGTTGATACGGTAGTTGCCCTCGATGCGGTGGTCACCAAGGTCGATGGAACCACGCCCCAGACTGCCACCGGCTCGGTTTCGGTCAAGGTGAAGGGCGCGGCCAACGCCGCATCTACCGAGCTGGCCGCAGCCCTCGCTTCCTGCATGGTCAAGCCCGCGAGCGGAGAGCCACTCACGGCCCTCGTCTCCTCGTTCACGGTAAGCCCGGTCGCAAGCACCCTGGCCAATGGCGTAGGCATCGCCTGGACCGCCAGCCCTTCCACAGCCCTGAATTTCGGCAGCGACGGGACCGCGAGCTTCGTCGCGACTGGCTCTGACCAGACAGTGACTCTCACGGCTACCGTGTCCAAGACGGGAGCGACAAGCCAGACCAAGGCCTGGGCGCTCACAATTAGCAAGATCACCGACGCCGACATCCTCGCGGCTTCGACCGTCCTCGGAACCTGCTCCTTGGCTTTCACCAGCGGCGAAACCGCTACTACGGCCAAGGGCAGCTTCTCGCGCTCCCCCCTTGATGGAACGATTGACGGCAGCGTCCTGGTGTGGTCTGTTGAGCCAGCGCCGACCAGCAACTCGATGCCGGTTCTGTCGCTCTACCCGAAAGACATGGGTGGCGTGCCGGTTCCAGGCTCGACCACACAAAGCACGTTCAACGTCGGAGCTTACCAGACCATCAAGGACCAGGTTTCCTGGATCAAGGCAGCGGTTACCAAAAACGGCAAGTCGGTATCGAAGACCTGGAATATTACGATCATCGCGAGGGCTGCCACTGCCTCCGAGAAATTCACCGCCGACAAGACCGCGCTTACGGTCGAGGCTTTCACCTTGACCGCAGTAGATCGCGCTAACCTTAGCGCTGGCAATAATGGTGAAAAGCTGCTCACAGCGGCCTCGGAATTCAAACTTCCAGTCTCAGGGGAATATGGATCTAGCTATAAGTGGGAACTTACCGCTTCGTATTCGCCCGTACCTGCCACACTCAATGCCGATGGGAAAACCGTCAATTTCCTGGGGGGTTGG
>JBMOIK010000026.1:0-21497 GCA_049317365.1 Rectinemataceae bacterium
CAGGTCGCGCGCAAGCACGCAGGCCCCGTGGGCCGAGTCCGCTGCTGCCGGCACAATTTCAAGGTCGGGTATGCTGCGCGCCAGGAGGGCCTTCGTCGCCTCCCTGAGCCTCGTGTCCGACTCGATGAGGCCGCCCCGGAAGGCTGCCCGCCTGCTTCCCATCGCAGGACCGATGCGCAGATAGACGGACTCCACGAGGCCTGCCAGGGCAGCGGCCGCCTGGTCAAAGAGGTCAAGGGCCAGGGCATCCCCCTCGTCGCGCCGTGCGCCCACCACCCGGGCGAACTTTGATATCAGTGCCTTGTCGAGGCCACCGTACACAAAGGGAATCAAGTCGGTGATCTCCGCCAGACCGAAAAAGCCCAGGGCGTCCTCCAGGAGGGTGGTCTGGAGGTCGCGGCGCTCGGAGGAGCGCATCGAGCGGCAGATCGCGTCAAAGGCTATGCGCCAGGCTGAACCCTCGTCCCCGAGGAGGTGTCCCCATCCGCCCGCGCGCACCTGCGTACCGTCGCGGGCCCGCGCCAGGGCTATCGAGCCCGTGCCCGAGATCAACAGTATTCCCTCGATGTCGTCCAAGGCTCCAGCCAGCGCGGGTTCCGCGTCATTGCCCGCGCCCATGGGGCAGGAGAGGCCCGAGGCCCTGCGGAGGAGCTCCACAAAGGGTGCACGGTCCGCCACGCGGTCGATGCCGGCAACTCCTGCGAAGCCTGCGACGCAGTCCGATGGCGAAAGCCCTGCCTCCGCCATCGCAGAGGCGAACAATTCCGCGAAGGTCGCCTCGATCTGGAGGCGATCGCGCGCGTTCGGGTTGCTGCTTGCCCCCTCGCGATAGAAAAGCCGACGCCCCCCGAGGTCCTCGATGGCGAGCCTCGAACTTGTCCCGCCGCCGTCTATTCCGAATACATAGCGCATAAGTCTCCCGGGCGAGTATGCGAGCCTGCCATCCGATCTGCAAGCCCGAATCGCCAGAGGAAACATTTGCAGTGCACGCTTGAGCGACTCCCTGTTGGACGCTATTGTCGATGGAGAGTGCGACGAGTTCCACGGAGGCCCCCATGTCCCAGATCGTCATCCACAACGCCGAACTCCTCGCCGGCTACGCCCGCATGGAACGCTCGGCCCTCCTTGTCGAGGACGGCCTCATCGCAGACGTCTTTTCCGAGAGGCGCTTCGAACAGAAGCGGTTTCCGTCCGACACGCGGATCTTCGATGCGGGAGGCACCTTCGTGGCTCCGGGACTCATCGACAGCCACATCCACGGCTTCTCCGGTTACGGCACCGAGGACCTCTCCGTCGATGCGATCGTCGCCATGTCCGACCACCTCGGCCGCTACGGAGTCACGGCCTTCTGCCCCACGATCTACCCCATGGACGAGGGCGACATGGTTGCCTCGATAGGAGCCGCAGTGGACGCCATCGGCAAGGAGAAGGGAGCCCGCGTCATGGGTGTCCACCTCGAGGGTCCCTTCGTCTCACCCGAGCGCCTGGGCGTACAGCGGCCCGAGTTCGTCAGGCCTGTCGACCTCGAGCTGATGGAAAGGCTCTTCGAGGCAGGTCGGGGACACATCACGAACATGACGGTCGCCCCCGAACTCAAGGGGATGCGCGAACTCGCCCTCTATTGCATCAAGCGCGGCATCGTGCTCCAGGCCGGCCACACCGACGCCACCTACGAGAACATGCTCGAGGGCATGCAGGCCGGCATCCTCCACTCCACGCACTTCTTCAACGCGATGAGCCGCCTCCACCACCGCGACCCCGGCGCCGTCGGCGCCATCATGATCCACTCCGAACTCTCCTGCGAGATCATCGCCGACGGCCACCACGTCCACCCCGACCTCATCAAGCTCCTCATGCGCGACAAGCCCGCGAGCAAGGTGGTCCTCGTCACCGACTCCCTCAAGCCGACAGAACAACACAATTGCCCCCTTTTTGCCAATCGCGAGGAGGTGGTCCTCCGCGACGGAGTCTTCCACCGCCTCGCCGACGACGTCATCGCGGGTTCCGCCCTGACCATGATAAAGGGCGTCGGCAACCTCGTGAGCTGGGGGGTCCCCGTCGAGAATGCGGTCGAGATGGCGTCGGCCAACCCTGCGCGCATCCTGGGCCTGGGCAAGCGGGGTCTCCTCGTGCCGGGCTACGAGGCGGACCTTGTCGTTTTCGACAAGGAGTGGAGGGCCATCGCCAGCATGGTGGGAGGAAAGTTCGTGTTGAACGGATTGTGAGCAGGCTTCCGGTTCCTAGTCCTCGAGGGGCAGGAGGTCGGCGACCGGTTCCTTGCGCGCCGGATCGGCCGGCGGCTCACCGGCCCTGTTGGAGCCTGAGCGGAGGGCAGTGAATTCCGGCATGGAAAGGCAGACACGGTTCCTGCCCGAAGCCTTCCCTTTATAGAGCGCCTCATCCGCCTGTGCGATGATCCAGTCCGCGCTGGCCTCCGGCGGACAGAGAGCCACCCCGACCGTGATGGTCACCGAGAGCGATTTCCCCTCGTATTCCCAGCGGGCCTCCTCGATGCGGGAGCGTATCCGCTCTCCGAGCATCCCCGAGCCCTTGTCCTCGGCGTCGCCGAGGACCACAAGGAATTCCTCGCCACCCCAGCGGGCTGGCAGGTCGCTCTTGCGGACCGCTTCCGCGAAGATCGAGGCTGTCTGCGCGAGCACATAGTCTCCACACTCGTGACCGTGAAGGTCATTGAAGCGCTTGAAGTGATCGATGTCCGCGATGAGGACGGCGATCCTGGTACCATCGCGCCGGGCCCGCGAGAGCTCCCTCTCGAGGGCGGCGAGGGCCGCGCGCCTGTTGGCGAGGCCAGTCAGCGCGTCGGTGCTCGCCAGTTCCTTGAGGCGTGCGTTCGTGCGGTCGAGTTCGACATGGAGGTTCGCCGCGCGGATCACCGAACCCATCTGGAGGCCGAGGGTCTCCAGCAGGGCCACGAGGTCGGAATCCACCGCTGCGGCATCCTTGAACCCGATCGTCAGTATTCCTACGATGTGTCCGGGTTCCCCCAGCGGGATGCTCCCCAGTGTCACGATGCCCATCGCCTCGATGACCTCACGGTATTCGCCGGGGGGATAGCTGACCAGCGGCACGAACTGCGCCTTCGCCTCGCGGAACACCCGGCCAGTGACGCTGTTGTCCAGGTCGGGATTGCTGATGAGGTGGATTGCACGGTCCGACATGCCGCGATGGCCCACGAGGGTCAGGCTCGAGCCCTCGGCGTCGGCGATGAACAGCGACAGGGCGTCGATCCTGAGTGTCGACTGGATGAAGTCGAGGATGCGAGGGACAAGCGCATCGAGTTCCACCGCTCCGACTGTCTCGGCAAAGGCGTCGTAGAGGATCTGGAGCTTGTTGCGGCTGCCGCCGATCTCGAGCACCTTCCTTGTCACCTCGCGCTCGAGCCCCGCCATCAGGATCATGAGGAGACCGAAATCGCTGGCCATGAATATAATCACAATTGTCAATAGTGAGAGCGAGTCGACCAGGCCAGACATCCCGTCCCCAAGAGCCGGATTCGCCCATTCACAGGCATGGTACAGGCCCTGGGCGAGGAAGGAGGCGGAAGCCAGGGCGAAGACCGCGACTATCATCTGCGGCCCAATCGAGATGCGGGAGCGCCGGGCCTGTTTCCGGACCAGCCAGGCTCCCTCCGCGAAGATGAGGGCTATGGCGATGGACGTGACCAGGACGCGCAGCCCGTTGCCCGCCGAGAAGGCGGTAAGGAGGGCGAAGCCTGCCAGCGCCGCCCCCGATATGGCTGCCCAACGCCGGACCGGAGGCCTTCCTCCAAGTTGGATGATGGCCGTATACACAAAGGCTGCATAGGCCAGCATGCCCAGACAGTTGCGGACAAAGGACAGGAAGTCCTGCTGCACATGAGGCCCGAGGAGGCTCAGACAGAAGAGAAGGAGCCCGGCAGCGTTGGCTATGTTCCAGGAATGCAACTGAAACAGGTTTCGTCGACGCAGGACCACAAAGATGGGGAGACCGAAGACCAGAAGGCAGGAAATCCCGACGATAAGGATCGTCGCCACATCGAGAGGGTTATTCATTGGTCCCTAGTATCATCGTAAGGTGTCGTCGGTGCAAGTCGGACTTTGCCCAAAACCTGTTGGCCTCATGGGCTCGCGCGTTCTATGCTGGAACAGCAGCTGCAAGCTGCACGACTTCGCCATCCTCCCCTGGGCGATCGGAAGGACAACACTATGAAGACAGTCGATAGCGCAGGCATCATGGCCGCCATCGAGGCCCGGGCCTCCGAATATGACGCGATCGCGAAGGACATCTGGGAGCATCCGGAGCTCTCGCACGAGGAGGAACGCTCCTCCGCCATCTACCGGAATCGCCTTGCATCGCGGGGTTTTGCTGTAACCGAATATCCTGAAATGCCCCACTCCTTTGTAGCCGAGCACGGAACAGGCAATCCTGTCATAGCGATCATGGGTGAATACGACGCCCTGCCCTCGATGTCCCAGGCCTGCACCCCTCATCAGGAGCCCCTCCTCGCAGGCGGGCCGGGACACGCCTGCGGCCACAACCTCCTGGGTGCAGGGTCCCTCGCCGCGGCAGAAGCCCTCGCAGAGGCCCTCGCCCAAGGCGGCCTCCCCGGCAGGGTGCGTTTCTACGGCTGCCCCGCCGAGGAATCCCTCGGGCGCATCCCCCTGGTCAAGGCGGGCCGCTTTGACGATGTCGACATCGCACTCACCTGGCATCCGGCCGACGTCAACACGCCGCACCGCTACACTTCGAGCGCAAACCTCTCGATCGTGTTTTCCTTTACCGGCCGCGCCAGCCACGCTGCCATGGCACCCCAGGCCGGCCGCTCGGCCCTCGACGCAGTCCAGCTCTTCAACCTCTCCCTGGAGTTCATGCGCGAGCACCTTCCCCGTGGAACCCTTCTGCATTATGTCATTTCCGACGGAGGAGCCAAGCCCAACATCGTCCCTGCCAAAGCAGCCACCTGGCTCTACATCCGCGCCCCCCGCGCGGCTGACCTGCGCGCAGTCGTCAAGCGCGTCTTAAAGGCAGCCCAGGGTGCCACCCTGATGACGGAGACCTCGGTGGAGCACCGCATACTGGCTGGCAAGTGCGACTACATCCCCAACGACGTGATACAGGACACAATGCTGCATTTCATGGGAAGCCTGAGCCTCCCCGTTCCCGGCGCAGACGAGCTCGCCTTCGCGCGGGCCCTCCAGGCTACTGTGGCACGGAACGACCGCCAGGCGACCCTCACGCCAATCGATGCGCCAATATCGCTGCTGACCGATCCCATCCATTCCCGGCTCGGAGACTTCGGGAGGGGCTGCAGGATCGGGGGATCCCTCGATACCGGCGACGTTTCCTACGTCGTCCCCACCGGCCAGCTCAACTCGGCGACCTGGCCCCTGGGCGTCGGAGCGCACACCTGGCAGTCGGCCGCGGCCTCGGGCTCGACCTGGGCCTTCAAGGCCATGCGCTGGGCTGCAGCCTCGATGGCGGCGACCGGTCTGGCCTTTGCCCTCGACCCGAGGCTTGTTGCGAGGGCCAGACGCGAGCATGCGAAGGGAAAGAAGCCCTACAGGTCTACGATGGACCTATGAATCCTCCCCGCCCTCGACAGCGTCCAGCGCAACTTCTATCATGCCCGAGAGGGATTTCTCGCGTTCCTCCGTGCTCATGTGCTCACCCTTGAGGCGCAGGTCAGATACGGTGAACATCGCCAGGGCCTTGCGCCTCAGTTTCGCCGCGTTGCAATAGAGGGCATAGGCTTCCATGTCCGTCGCAATTATTCCCATCTCCACCCAGGGCGTCCAGACTTCCTTTACCGCGTGGTAGCGGGAAAACTGGTCGAGGCAGAGCGTGTTTCCTACAACGAAGCGCTTGCCCGCCTTCCTGGCCGCCGCGACCGCCCTCTCCATGAGGCCGAAATCGGGGATGGCCGAGAACACTCCGCCTAGTCCATACTGTTCTGGCCAGGAGGAGTTCGTGGAGGAGGCCTGGGCCACAACGATGTCGCCGAGCCTCATGTCCGGAAGGAAGCCCCCGCAGGTGCCTATCCGGACAATCTCCTTCACCCCGAAGGTTTCAAACAATTCCCAGGAATAGATGCCCATCGAGGGTATGCCCATGCCCGAGCCCATCACCGAGACGGTCTTGCCCTGCCAGACGCCGGTGTAGCCCAGCATTCCCCGCACGGAGTTGAATAGCCGCGCGCCTTCAAGAAAGTGCTCGGCGATAAACTTCGCACGGAGAGGGTCGCCGGGCATGAGGACCGAGCGTGCGATGGGGGCTTCGGGAACGATGTGGGGCGTCGATTTCATGCCTTGACTCCTTGCGGCGTGGCTGCTGCGGCACTGATTTCCGCAATGGTTGTGCGGCATTCTCCGGCGATGGCCAGCATGCGGTCCATCACCCCTTCCTGGTCGAAGCCTGTCATCCTTCGGTCGCGGACAACCCAGGCTCCTGCCACCAGGACATGGCGCACGTTATGCGGCCTCATCCCATAGACGACTGTAGCGTACCAGTCATAGACCGGTTGCAGGTTGAAGTCACGGGTATCGGCCAGGACCAGATCTGCCGCCTTTCCGGCCTCGAGGGAGCCTGTCCTGTCGCCAAGGCCGAGGGCCTCGGCCCCTCCGAGGGTTGCAGCGCGGAGGGCCTCACGGGCGCTGACGATGTCGCGGCTCCGCTCACGGGTCTTCTGCAGTTTCGGGTAGATCGTCATAACTCCTTGCATATCCATCCCGTTGCCCGAGATGGGACCGTCGGTGGCGAGCCCCAGGCGTATGCCCGCCTTCGCCATCCGCCAGGCCGGGCAGATCAGGCGACCCGACTTGGCATTGGAGGCAGGCACGTGGGCAACGGCCAGGCCACGGCGGGCGGCCAGCTCGATGTCCTGGTCATCCACGTAGAGCATGTGGGCAGCCAGAAGCCTCGGACCAAGTATGCCGGTCGCGTCGAGGTATTTCAGCACGGAACCGTGACTGGCCGAAAAGCGCTCGTGCTCGAAGTCAGCCTCGGCGACGTGGAGAAGGACGGGGACATCCATGCGCTCGGCTTCGGCCGCGATGAGGGCGAGGTGTTCAGCATCGACAGTGTAGGGCGCATGTGGAGCGAAAGAAGGAGATATAAGCTTATCGCCCTTCCATTCAGAGATAAAGCGACAAGCGTACTCGATGCCGCCGTAGGGCTCGCCGGAATCGGGTGCCGGGAAGTCGACCACCGTCTCCCCGAGAAGGGCGCGCAATCCCGCATCCTTCGTGGCCCGTGCCACCTCATCCTCGAAGTAGTACATGTCAGCGAAGGTGGTAGTGCCCGAGAGTGCCATTTCCGTTAGCGTGAAAAGACTGGCCTCGCGCACAAGCCTGCGATTGACAAGGCTTTTTTCCAGGGGGAAAAGGTATTTCCGGAGGCGATCCGGAAGGTCCTCGCCCGCGCCCCTGAAGGCGGACATGGGCAGGTGGGTATGGGTATTCACAAAGCCTGGCAGGGCCAGGAGGCCCACGGCGTCGAAGGATCCCCTGGCATTTCTGCGGTGCCAGTCAGCCTCGGGGGAATCGGCCGCGCCGATAGCCAGGATATTCCCGCCCGCGATGGCGATAAAGCCGCGCTCGTGGATGGTCCACGATGCGTCCAGGCATAACAGCGTGCAATTGTCAATGAATAGATCGCAGACCCTCACGGGAAAACAGCTCCACTGCCGGGACCTTGGCCTGGGCCGGATCCTGCGATCGGCACTGCTGCCGCCGCCTTTTGCAGCGCTGCATCTGCCTCGGCGAAGAGCTTCTTCTTGCGAATCGCCTCGGAACGGTCACGGAGAAGGGTGACGACAATGAAGCCCAGGATCGTCATAGCATAGGGCAGGGCCTGGATGAGCTCCGGCGGCAGGCCGAGGTTCTGGAGGAAGGTCGCCAGGGCATCGGTGAGGCCGAAGATCAGCGATGCGAAGATGGCCCCGATCGCGGTGCCTCCCGCCACTACCTGGGCGGCGTTTGCCACGTAGCCCCTTCCTGCTGCGATGCCCGCGGTGAAGTTCGAGGTATAGCCCATCGACAGGAAGCAGCCTGCGAGCCCCGCTAGGACACCGGATACAATAAGCGTGAAAAACTTGATGCGGTCCGGATCGAGGCCGGCTGCGCGCGCAGCCTCGACGTTCTCGCCTGTGGCCTTGATGCGCCTCCCGATGGCTGCCTTGTTGATGATCGTATGTATGACGATCACGGCGACAACGGAGATCCAGACCACGATGTTCTGGCCAGAGATCACCTTCCCGATCCAGGGAAGGTCGCGGACCCAGGGGATGTTGATGATGGGCAGGACCTTGCTGGGAAGCGAGGAGGAGATGCCCTTGTCGCCCGTAAGGGCATAGAGGACGAAAACGGTACCGCCCGTGGCGATGATGTTGAGAGCGACGCCGACCAGGACCTGGTTGGCGTCCAGCTTGAGGGAGAAGTAACCCAGGAGGAGGGCCACGACGATGGCCGCGCCTATTCCCGCCAGGAGTCCCACCCAGGCATTCCCGCTGGCTGCACTGGCGATGACGCCCACGAGGGCAGCCCAGAGCATCGAGCCCTCGAGGGCCATGTTCTTGACGCCTGCCTGCTCGGTGATGACCGCTCCCAGGGTTACGAGGAGGATGGGCGCAGTCGACCTGAGGACAATGAACCAGTAGTTGGATGAAGTGACGATCTCGGCAATGTTTTCGATCATCGCGCAGCCTCCGCACGGAGGGCCGCGTTCCGGAGGCGCCTGGCCTTGAAACTGTTGACGATCTTGTCCGATGCCAGGATCAGGATGATGGAGCCCTGGAGGAGGGTGATGAACTCGAAGGCGACATCCCCCCTCCTCGACATGAAATCGGCCCCCACCCTGAGGTAGGCCAGGAAGAAGGCCGAGACCGGCACGAACTTGGGGTTCTTGTGTGCAAGCATCGCCACGATGACGCCGTCCATCGCGTAGGAGGGGTCCATCTGCCAGATGAAGGAACGATAGAGGCCGCTCATCTCGATGGCGCCGCCCATGCCCGCCAGGAAGCCCGCGAGGAAGTGGGCGTAGAGCGCGACCTTGGCCACCGATATTCCGGCATAGGCCGCGAACTTCGGGTTCGCTCCCGTGATGCGTATCTCGAAGCCCCAGCGGGTCCTGAACATCAGCAGCGTCACGATGAAGATGAAGGCCAGTGCTATGAGGATGCCGGCGTGGAGCTGCGTATTGGGGACGAGCCTCGGAAGGAGGAAGGTCTTCTCGAAGGGGAGGGAGGAGAGGATGGTCTGGCTCCGGTCACGGAAGAAATAGAGGATGATGTAGCTACCTGTGAAGAAAAAGACATAATTGAGCATGAGGGAGGATACCAGCTCGTTGGCCCGCCACTTGATCTTCAGGATGGCTGGAAGGGTGCCTATCAGGCCGCCCACGAAGCCGGCAGCCACGATGGCGACCGCAGGGTGGATTCCTGCCGGCAGCTTCACTCCCACGCCGATGGCCGTGGCCACGACGGCGCCGAAGTAGAAGCTCGCGTCGGTGATCAGGCTCATGTACTTGAGCGAGTAGATGATGCAGAGGGCGAGCCCCGTGAAGGTGAGCGGCACCATGACGACAAGGAGATAGTTGAAATTGTAGCTCCGGAGGAAGGGCCCGAGGAGGAAGTTCCGCGTGGACTCCACGGGGTTCTTGCTCACAAGGAATATGAGGCCCACTCCGGCGGCCAGGGCGAAGAGCCCGGCCAGGATGGTGACCATGAAGGGCTCGAGCTTGTCGCGGTCGGTGAAAAAGTAGCCGATGCTCGCCAGGGGCCCGTGCCGGCGCGGGGATTTTCCAGTCTCACTCATGGCACACAGCCCTGATTTCCAGGTCGCCCTGCATCTTGAGTCCCAGCATGAACAGGCCGAGTTCCTTGTCGGTCACCGCCGAGGCCTCGGGGAAGTACGCGACTATGCGGCCCGAGTTCATCACGATCAGGCTGTCCGACAGCGACATGACTTCCTGGAGGTCGGAAGAAACAAGCAACACTGCCTTTCCTGCGTCCCGCATCCCTATGATCCGCTTGTGGATGAACTCGATCGCGCCTATGTCGACGCCGCGCGTGGGCTGGGACACGATGAGGATCGAGGCCTCCGCCGTGAACTCGCGGCCCACGACGACCTTCTGCATGTTGCCCCCCGAGAGGCTGGCCACGGACTGCCTTTGCGAACCGCAGCGGATGTCGAAGTCCGCGACGACCCCGGCGGCCTCCCGGGCCATGGCGCGCGTCCGCACGAAGCCCATCGGCGCGGCGAAGGCCTTCGTCCAGTAGCGGTCTGCCAGGATGTTGTCCTGGATGCTCGCGGGAAGTGCCGCTCCGACGGTCATGCGGTCCTCGGCGACATGGGCCACGCCCGCGCGCCTTACCCTCCGCTGCCCGGCGTTGGTGATGTCCTTGCCCCCCACCGCGACGCTCCCGGTCAGGGTCCGCTCCGAACCCGTGATGATCCGTACCAGTTCAGATTGTCCGTTGCCATCGACGCCGACCACGCCGAGGATCTCACCCGAGCGCAGGCTGAAGGACACACGGTCCACCATCGTGAGGCCGAAATCGTCCACGAAGGAAAGGTCTCGCGCGACAAGGACCGGCGCACCCGGAGCGGCGGGCTTCTTGTCGACCACGAGCTTGACCTCGCGTCCCACCATCTCGTTGGAAATCGTCTGCCTGTCGATGTCGCCCACCTCGTGGGTGCCGATCATGCGTCCGTCGCGCATCACGGAGACGCGGTCGCAGAGCCTGAAGATCTCGTTGAGCTTGTGGCTGATGAAGATGATCGTGCGGCCCCTGCCCTTGAGTTCCTTGAGCTCCTCGAAGAGCTCGTCACTTTCCTGCGGCGTCAGCACGGCCGTAGGCTCGTCGAGTATGAGGATGCGCGCGCCACGATATAGGGTCTTCAAGATCTCGAGCTTCTGCCGCATCGAAACCGACACATCGACTACGCGGGCGCGGGCGTGTACCTTCAGCTTGTATTGCTTCGAGAGTTCCTCGGTGATGCGGACAGCCTCCTCGAAATCATAGAAGCCCGATCCCCTTTTCCTGGGTTCCTTGCCGAGGACGAGGTTTTCCGCGAGGCTCAGCGAGGGGACGAGCATGAAGTGCTGGTGCACCATGCCGATGCCGGCGGCAATCGCATCCTGCGAGGTCGCGAAGCGAACCGCTTTCCCATCGAGGAGGAGCTCCCCCGCAGAGGGGGCCTCCTCGCCGTAGAGCACCTTCATGAGCGTCGACTTGCCGGCCCCGTTCTCGCCGACTAGCCCGAGTATCTCCCCCGGTCGGACGCCGAAATCGACACGCCTGTTGGCTGCGGTCCCGTTCGCATAGACCTTGGAAAGGCCCCTTGTCTGGAGAATCCAGTCCACCCCGTCCTCCGATGATCCGAATCAATACTGATGATCGCAACCTAAAAAAAACCGGGCCTCCGACGGAGCGCTAGGCTCCGCCGTGGCCCGGCGCTCCGAGGTCGCCCGGCTTACTTCGCGGCGTTGACCGAATCGCGGAACTTGTTGATCTCGTCCTGCGACATGGTAAAGGCCGAGGGAATCCTGACCTTTCCGCCCTTGATCTCCGCGACGACCTTCTCGAGGTCCTTCTGCATTGCGGCGGGTACGGCCTTGTTGAAGGGCGCGTAGGCGATGGCGCCTTCGCTCGCACCGATGTACTCCTGCTTGCCGCCTGTTGCCTCACCGGACATGAAGCGGTCCACGGCACGGAGGAGGGTGAGGTCGACGCGCTTCATGGTAGAGGTGAGGATGAGGGCAGTCTTGGCGGGCTCGTTGCCGAAGAGGGAGGCCTGGTCGGTATCGACGCCGATGGCGTACTTCCCGGTCTCCACGGCGGCGTCGAAGGCCCCGAGACCCGCACGGCCGGCGGCGTGGTAGACCACATCGGCCTTGTAGCTGTTGAACTGGATGAGGGACTGGTCCTTGGCCTTGGCGGTGTCGGTGAAGGAATTGACATAATTGAAAATGACCTTGACCGTCGGGTTCACCTTCTGCGCGCCGGAGATGTAGCCGACGAGGAAGTCGTTGATGCCCGTCAGCTCGCGACCACCGATGAAGCCGATCACGTTGTCCGCGTTGATCTTCGGGTCGCCCTTGGACTTGGTGATGAGACCGGCGAGGGCTCCGGCGAGATAGCCTGCCTCGTTGTTCTTGAACTGGATGGCGTGGACGTTGGAGATTACATCCTTGGTCCAGCCGTCATACATAACGAAGAGTGTATTGGGGTAGAGCGGCGCGATCTGGGTGATGGCGCTGTTGAAGTTGTTGGAGCAGAGGACGACGCTGTAGCCTTCGGCGCCGGCATCCTCGAGGGCGGGGTTCATCTTGGCGGTGTCGGATCCGAGCTCGGTGTACTTGGTAGTCACCTTGGCGCCGTACTTGGCCTTGATCATGTCGAGTCCGGCCTTGGCCGAATCGTTGAATCCCTTGTCCCCGAGGTTTCCGGAGATAAGGAGGAAAACGCCGGCCTTGGCGGGGGCCTGGGCCGCGAGGGGGAGGGCCAGAACTACGGCGAGCGCTACGACAAACAACAGTGCGAATCTCTTCATGCATGTCTCCTTGAACGCCCTTTCCGGGCGAAGGATGGAAACTACCATGCACCTCTGCTTGTGTAAAGCCTCGCGCATCTCCCGGGCGCCAGCGTCCTCTTGCCTCCCGGGCCGCCGGGGGGCTACTCTCCCCCCCCATGAAAGCAAGCACAGAACTCGGGGAAAATATCCTCAATAACCTGCGTTCCCGGGAACCGGCGATCCTGGAACTGGGAGAGAGGCTCAGGGCACGACCGGAGACGGGCTTCAGCGAAAACGGCACGGCCCTCATCCTGACCGAGGCCCTCCGCGCCCTCGGGGTCAAGCCGGAAACAGGGCTCGCCATCACGGGTCTCCGCGCCTCCGTCGGGCCGAAGGACGCTCCCGAGATCATCCTCCTCGCAGACATGGATGCCCTGCCGACTGCCGGTGCAAGCGGAGGCATCGCCCACTCCTGCGGCCACCACGCACAGATGACCGTGATGTTCGCCGCCTTTTCTGCCCTCGTGGAATGCCGGGCGCCAGACCGCGAAGGCTTCAGGCTGACCTTCCTCACCGCCCCGGCAGAGGAATACGTGGAACTCGACCGGAAAAAGGAACTCAGGGCTGCCGGCCGAATCCGCTACCTCTCAGGCAAGCAGGAACTCCTCTGGCTCGGAGCCTTCGACCGCGCGGTCGCAGTGTTTAAATACCATTCCATGTCCGACGAGCCCGGGCGCAGCGCCGTCGTCAATGGCAGCCTCAACGGCTTCATGGCGAAGAAGGCTGTATTCATCGGAAAATCCGCCCACGCAGGGGCACATCCCGAACGAGGAATCAATGCCCTCAACGCGGCCACCCTCGCCCTCCAGGCCATCCACGCCCAGCGTGAGACCTTCAAGGAGGATGACCATATCCGTGTGCATCCCATCATGAGCGAGGGCGGTACGATCGTGAATACCGTGCCTGAACGCGCGGTGCTCGAAACCTTCGTGCGGGGCAGCGATCACCCTGCGGTGCACGACGCGGCTCTCAAGGTGGACCGGGCCCTCGCAGCTGGCGCCATCGCCGTCGGCGCCACGGTGCGGATCATCGACACCCCTGGCTACCAGGCCTTCAGGCCCTCTCCCGAGCTTGGCGCGATACTAGGGAAGGCGGCGCTGGAGCTGCTCGGCGAAAAGGAGGTGGCTTTCAATGACCGGAGCACCGCCTCCGACGACATCGGCGACGTAGCCTGCCTTGTGCCCACCTGCCAGCTCGCCTGGGGAGGTTTTTCCGGAACCATCCACGCCGGCGATTTCCTCCCCAGCGACCTCCGCCGCGCCTATATCGAACCCGCCCTCGCCCTCGCCGCTGCCGCCTTCGAGGCCGGCAGGAAGGGTGCGGAGCTGGCGCTCGCAGCCAAGGCCGCGTTCAGGCCCAGGTTCACGAAGGAGGCCTACTTCGCAGCCCTCGACGCCCAGTTCGCCGACCGCAGCATCAGCTGGACCCCACCCGTACCATGAAGATACAGGACACAATGCGTAGCAAATCACCCTGGACTGTCCGACGGCCCGATCCCCTGATGGCGGGCCTCTTGTCCATCGCCATCGTCGCCTTCCTCGTCGCCTTCGCGCAGCCCTTCGCTCCGGCCCTGTCCCCGATGGGGCATGAGGTCCTTGCCGCGGTCCTCGTCGCCCTGGGCATGTGGGTCTTCAGGCCGGGAAACCTCCCCTACCTCGCCGGAAGCGCTACCATCATGGCACTGACCATCGGCATCTTCTTCGCGGGCCGGGCCGGCCTCGTCAATCCCGTCACGGCGAAGGCCTATTCCTCGCCGGAGCTCCTGGCCGAGGTCGTCTCGGGCTTCGCCTCGAGCTCCCTGTGGACCCTCGTACCGGCCCTCTATTTCGGTTTTGCATTGCAGAAAACGGGGCTCGGCAAGCGTATCGCCTATCTCGTCCTCCGGAGCTTCCCTCCCAGCTGGGCCTCCCTGGCCCTCAGCTGGATGCTCATAGGCACCGCCCTCTCCGCCCTCACGCCCTCGGTCACCGTGCGGGTGGCAATAATGCTGCCAATAGCGATCGGCATCGTCGAGGCCTGCAAGCTCGAGTACCGGTCGAAGGGATCGGCCTATATATGTCTTCTTGCCCTGGGCATGGCGGTCTTTCCGGGAACGGCCCTGATGACCGGCACCCTCGCCGGCCCCATCCTCCAGGGGTTTTTCCCCGCAGAGCTCAAGGCGCAGGCCAACTTCGGCGACTGGGTCAGGATACTCGCCCTCCCCTGGATCGTCGTGACCCTCGTGTACGCGCTCCTGGCCTTTCTCCTGGCCAGGCCGAAGGAAGCGATAGGAATCTCCCGGGACGTATTCAGAAAGGAGTACAGGAAACTCGGAAAGCCCGGCCGCGACGAGCTCGTGGTCCTGGCAGTGCTCGCTGCCGCCCTCCTCATGTTCGCAACTGAGCCCTTCCACAGGATACCGGTGCCTGCAAGCGCCCTCGGAGCCCTCCTTTTCCTCGTGCTCGCCGGCATCATAAAGGGGCCGGAGATAAGCAGCGGGATCAATTGGGATGTCGTGGTCTTCTTCGGCGTCGCCATCGCACTGCCGGGCATCTTCCGCGTCTCGGGAATCTCCTCCTGGCTCGGACCGATCGTGGACGGCCCCATCCTCGGTCTGGCCGGATCGCCTTTGTCCTTCATGCTCATAATCACTATAGGTTTATTGCTGATCCGGTTCGCGGATGTGCCCTGGGGCTATGTTACCCTGGCCCTGACCGTCTTCCTCCTTGTCCCCCTGTCGCGGGACTTCGGCTACCACCCCCTCGTCGTATCGATGGCCTACCTCGCCGCGATCAATTTCTTCATGCTGGCCTACCAGCAGCCCTGGGTCCTGATGTCCGAGGGAATGGTCGCCGGCCGGGGCTGGTCACCTTCGGGACTGGCATTTTTCGGAGGAATCTACGTCTGCTCCGTGATCGCCGGCATCCTGGTCGCGATTCCCTACTGGAGGGCCATCGGCGTCATCCGCTAGCTGCGCAGCGCGCCTTCCATCAAGCCATCCACCTCGTCGAGCCAGAGCCTCCGGGTAGCCTCGTCCGAGGCCTCCACCACCGCGAAATTGACCCGCTGCCAGGCATCGACTCCGCAGAAGCCGAAGACACAGGGACCCCAGATGCTGGCCAGGGGATCGCCGAAGTATTCCTTCTCCCGACCTGCCGGCGTGTTGGAAGTGGTCAGCACGATGGCGCGCTTGCCGCCCAGCCGGCCTTCAGGCAGGGTGCCGCCCCCTCCGTCGGACAGGACCTCATAGGCATGGGGCATCCTGAACACGCGGTCGATGTAGCCCTTCATCATGGCAGGCGGCTGACCCCACCAATTAGGATGGACGAGCACCAGGAGCTCCGAGGCCACGAGTTCATCGGCATACTGACCTACCAGGGGATCATCGGAGGCGCCGCTGCCCAGCTCTGCCACAGTCAACACCGGATCGAAGCCCTCCGCGTAGAGGTCATGGGCATGACAGACGAGTCCGAGCGCGGACAGCCGGTCGCGGGCCCTGGAAAAGAGCGCGTGGTTGAAGCTGCCCGCAAAGGGGTGGGCGAGGATCAGGCTGGCGGTCATGGCGCTTTCCTCACCAGCGGTTCATCACTTTCTCGCAGAAGCCGGGAAAATCCCTCACCTCGAGTTTCCTCCCATCGTCGAGGATGACCGTCCCCGACCAGGATCCGAAGACCTGGTGCTGGATCGAGGCAATTACCAGGAGATTGGTCGAGGAAGCCCGGTCGAGCGAGGGCGTCAGCGTGAGGTCGAAGCGCCCGTCCCCGGACCTGGCCCGCCAGGGCGCCAGGAAATCCCCGTGATCGATTTCGATGAGGAGCGTGCCGATCTTGTGGGCGCGTCCCTCGAAAAAGACCATGTTCTCGCCCGCCGCCGAGGTATCGCCGAAGCCATGCCCTATGTTGAAGCCGAAACGCGGGTTCGAGCCGTCCGGCAGGGCCAGGCGCCCCGAGGCGGAGCCCCAGTACCAGACATTGCTCCAGGTCCAGACGCCGCGGCCCCAGTCGAGGACAGCGAAGGCCCTTCCCTTCTCGAGGACGAAGGCGCGGTCTCCGAGCCTGAAGGAGCCGGTCGCGTCCTGGCAGTTGATCTTCTGGTTGTAGTAGAAGGCCCGGGCCGCCCCGGAGAAGGGTGTAGCTATGACCATCGAATCGGGCCCTGTCTCCTCGAGGAGGATTTCCCCGGAGAGGTCGAGGGCGGGGGCAGGGGCAGGGCCCCCGCTGCCCGGCGCGGCGCTGCCCGGCGCGGCGCTGCCCGGCGCGGCGCCAAAGCCCGGCCAGGAGAAGACGAGCCTCCGCTTTCCATTTGAAGCCTCGAAGCGAAGCGAAGCCCCACCGGCCCTGGCTTCCGTGACGCCCTCCTTCGAGTGCCGGGGCAGCCCCATCTTCCCCATCGGGAAGACGGTCATCACGCTCTTCGAGGTCTCGGCGCGTTGCGCGAAATCGAAGACCGTGGCTCCCACGAAGCCCATGTAGCCGTTGTCGGCCACCGTGAAGGCAATCCCGAAAGTGCCGGCATGCACCATGTAGTAGTCCCATTCCTTGATGCGCCACTTCGGGGCGCGCACCGAGTCCCGGTCATAGTCGAGGAGGAGGCTGCGCGCCCAGCCGGGCTCGCGGAGGCGGCCCTGCGCGTCGTGGAGGCTTCCGCTGGCGGTGATCTCATGTTCCATGCAATTGGCTCCTTTAATTCCAGCATTCTTTCACGGGGTGGCCATAGGGCGAAGCATTCCACGAAGCAGGACCCAGAGCTGCGGCAGCATGGTCGCAAGGATCATCAGTGCACCCCCGGCCAGGAGACGCATCGTCGCCGGCTCCCCGAGGAGGAGGATACCGCCGACCGCGCCGAAGAGGCCCTCGAGGGCAAGGATTATGGAAGCGTGGGAGGCCTTGGCGCGCCGCTGCCCGAAGATCTGGAGCGTGAAGGCCACGCCGCAGGAAGCGACACCACCGTAGAGGAGGGGCAGGAGGGCCGACCTGATGCCTGCGATGTCGGTCCTCTCGGTGAACAGCGACACGGCGAGGCTGAGGAAGCCCGCGATCGCGAACTGGCCGATCGCCAGACGGATGGGATCGTAGGTCGAGGCGAAGCGACCAATTAGGATTATATGCAGGGCCCAGAAGAAGGCGCATACAAGCACGAGGAAGTCCCCGTCCGACATCGACAGGCCCCCTGTCATGGTGATGAGCCAGAGCCCGCCCACGGCGACGAGGGAGGCCAGCCAGTCGATGCCCGCGACCTTCCTGCCGAAGATGCTGCCGAGGAAGGGCACGATCACCACATAGAGGCTCGTGATGAAGGCCGCGTTGCCCGCAGTCGTGGTGACAATGCCCACCTGCTGGAAGGTGGAGCCGAAGAACATGGCGCCGCCGGCCAGGAGTGGCGGCAGGTAGACCCTTGCGAAGGTTCCTCCCTTTTTCCCTTCCTGCCCGATGGCAGCTGGAATCTCCGCGTCATGGGAGGTACCGGCAGGCTTGCCCGGAAGCAGGAAGAGGAGGGGGACGAGGGTGACTGCCCCGATGAGGTAGCGCACTCCGTTGAAGGCGAAGGGCCCAAGGGACTCCATTCCCACGCGCTGCGCGACAAAGGCAAAGCCCCAGATGATCGATGTGAGAAAAAGCAGGGCGTCCCCGCCCAGGAATCCACCCCTGTCCTTCATGCCCCTCCCTTTCCGTCCGACGCCGAGGATACCCGCCTGGGTCGGGGGCGGCAAGCACGGGACGACAGGAAAACTTGCGCGACACCGCAACAAAGGCTACTATCGGCCCATGTCAGCCATACCGGCCTCGGTGCCCCACCTCGACCGCGCCCACCTCCTCGAGCGCCTTGCGAGCATCGTCCCCTTCCGCTTCCTCTCCGTCGGCCAGCTCAAGGACCTGATAGCAGCCTCGGCCCAGCGCCGCTACATCGAGGGGGAAGCCCTCATCACCCAGGGCGACTCTGCCGCGCGGGAAGTCTTCGTCCTCCTGGCGGGCTCTGTCGAGTCGGTGGATGTTTCGCGCAACCCGGCTTTCAGGATGAACGTTGTCGATGCGGTTTCATACTTCGGGGAAGGGCCCGCGCTCTTTGGCCTGCCGCGTTCCTTCGAGGTGCGGGCCCTCGAGGCAAGCACCGTCCTTGCCATCCCGGACGACACCTTCCTCGCCCTCCTGTCCGCGTCGCGCCCCTTCGCCCAGGCCCTGGGCACCAAGCTCCGCGCAGGGCTTGGCCTCTTTGACGCCTTCGACCGCTTCGAGGCAGAGGTCCATAGGGGAGAGGCCCTTGGCCACATCGAGATCAGGCGCCTCGTCGAGGCTTACAAGGCCCTGGAACCGGCCCTCCACCCCCTGGTCGCCGACGAGGCGCGCATCGACTGGTCGGCCCTGGCCTACGCCGTCCGCCGGCTCCCTGAAAACGTCACGCGTTGCTTTGTCTTCCTCCTCACCGACAACCTTCCCTCGGTCTACGCCAGCCCCGAGCTCCTCTTCCCCTTCGTGCCGACCGAGGCCCGCCACCGCTTTGTCTACGAGATGATGCCTGGCAAGGACATGGTCCTCGTGCGGAGCGGCGTTTCCGACATCATGGACTTCCTCACCTGCCTTTCGGTCTTCGCAGTGGAGTCGAGGAAGATCCGCTACCGCCTCAACCATCCCGACCTGATCCTCGCGCTCACACGCCTGGACAAGGCCGAGGGAGACGAATCGGCCACGGCCATCCTGTCGCCCTTCTCGGGCGAGGAAGTGGCAGAGCTCGAAGGCCTCTGGCCCGGGAAGGCGGTGGAGAAGGTCCGCGAAATCGTCTTCCACCGTCAGGCCTGGTCGGTCGACGTGAGGAAACAGATAAACAATTTCAACGGAACGCTCAACGAGCTCTGGTCGGGCCAGGTGGGACACGCGGCCGCCGAGCTCATGGGCATGAGCCCCGCCGACTTCCCAGACGACATCGAGGTGCACATCGTCTCGTCCAACACCCACTCGGTCTCCAATTGCCTCAACCCATTCTTCATCGAGAGGGCGGAGGGCATCCTGGCCTGGGCAGGGCGCGAGGGTCTCCGGATGCCAGGCTGGACAGATCCCATGGACGAGGTCTACAGCCTCGCCCGGCTCTGGCTCGCGGCCTTCCCCGACATGCGTGCGGAGGTGACGGCAGCCGAGGCAAGGAACGGGATCATCCGCCTGCCTGAGCGCGTGACCACTGGCATCCATGTCCAGCTCATCCGCTGCGAGGGCGTCTGCGACCGCGGCATCGATCCGGGCATCGCCATCGGCGCCTGCGCGGAATCCTCCTTCATCGTCAACATCGACTACGCCTTCGGCGAGCAGGCCGAGGAGATCATGCGCTCCCTCCTCCTCCTGTTCGGCAAGAATGTACGTACTATAAACATCATCGGAAAGGCAGGCGGACTCCAGGGTTCCCGCGGCGACATCCTGGCGCCGACCGCCTTCATCGGGCAGGCAGCCGATGCCTTCCAGCCCCTCGAGCCGGAAGGCCGCCCCGCCATCGCGCGTCTCGAGGCGGCCCTGCCCGGCAGGGCAGTGCACGAGGGCCCGATGCTCACGGTCGGTGGCACCCTCCTCCAGAACCGGGCGATGCTCCAGTTCTACCGCCGCGTCTGGGCCTGCGTCGGCCTCGAGATGGAAGGCATCTGGTACCTCCACTCGATCCTCGAGGCCAGCGAGCTCGGCGTCCTCAGGCGAGGCGCCAGGTCGCGCTTCCTCTACTACGTGAGCGACCTTCCGCTCTCCACGGGCGAAAGGCTCTCCGCGAGGATGTCCCCGCTCGAGGGCATCCCACCCCTCTACGCCACGACACGGGAGACCCTGCGCGGCATCTTCGCAGGACAGGGCAGGTGACGGTTGAATACATGCAACTAGCTAGTACTATAACCCCTCGCGCCCCTGGAGTTCGGAGGGGTAGCGGCCGGTGACCTTCCTGAAGACATTGTAGAAGTAGTTGGCATCGGAGTAGCCCACGGCAAGGGCGACGTCCTTGGCCTTGACGCGGCGGGTCGCCAGGATGCGCTCGGCCTCCCTGATCCTGCGCTCGTTGAGGTAGGTGGCGAAGGATTTTCCAGTCTCCTCCTTGAAGACCTTGCCGAGGTAGGCGGCGGACATCCCGAAACGCCCCGAGAGGAGCTTGAGGGAGAGGGGTTCGCGCCAGTGCCCGTCAATGAAAAGCAGCAGCCTGTCGCCGAGGGGGACGCAACTATGGCTGCGCTCGCCTGCCGCAGCCATGACCTGGCGCGCGACGCCCTCGAGCCAGGCCAGGGTATCCGTCGGACTCCTTTGCTGGAACAGCTGCTTGAAGAGGCCCTCGTAACCGCCGGCGAGGGCCGCGGTCGAGATCTCGGCCGAGCGCGCGATGGAATCGAGGCGGGAGAGAAGCTCGATGGAAAAGCCACGGAACCACTCCTGGGCGATCGGATGACCGTGCCCGAAACGATGCCCGAGGTCCCGGAAAAAGCGGTCAACGCCCTTTGCGTCGCAGTCGGCGACCATGTGCGCGAGGGCGTCGAGATCGATGTCGGGCTCCCCCTGGCGCATCAACAGGAAATCCTCGATGCCATCACGTTCGACGAGGTCGATGGGAAGATAGCGCACCGGTTCGACATCGAGGCCGTTCCACCAGTCGACGGCGACGCGGATGGGAAGTGCGCCGTCGAGTTCGGGCGACTGGGCGGTGATGGCGGCGAGGCTGCCCTCCCGAAGGAAGCGGAGTCCCATGGAGGTAGCCCCGCAGGCGACACGGACAATGTCCTGTCGGCCGGCCTCCAGGAGTGCCTGGTTGATGCCGAGCTGGGCCAGGGAATCGTCGGCGCTGATGATGCCGGAGAGCCTCGTGCCGAAGCGTTCGATCCAGGCCAGGACCGTGGCCCTCGTCGTATCTGTGCGGAGGGAGGTCGCGGCTGAATCCAGGAGTTCCATCCGGGGTGCGATGCGTGCGAGTTCGGTGAGCACTGCCCATTTGCGG